>CAZZCI010000040.1:0-13109 GCA_964653015.1 uncultured Rhodothermales bacterium | reverse complement strand
AGATCCTTCAAACGAGCAGAAACACGCGCCACCCGCCGTCCAAGATTCCGAGCCGAGAGCAACTCGTCCTCAACCGGCTGGCGCGAGCCATCGCCTCCAGCCATCGTAGTCGGTCCATACGGTGATCCACCGACGCCATCGGTCGTCAGAATCTGCGGGTTGTCACCATACGGCAATCCGACGAAGATCATGCCCAGGTGCAGCAGCGGCACCAAACTGGTCAGGATGGTCGTTTCCTGTCCGCCATGAATCGTAGCGGTGGAGGTAAACATAGCGGTGGCCTTGCCCTCCAGCTCTCCGTTCTGCCAGAGAGCGCCCGTGCCATCAATGAACTGCTTCATCTGCGCCGTCATGTTGCCGTAGCGGGTGGGCGAGCCCCAGATGATGCCATCGGCCCAGCGCAGATCGTCGTTCGTGGCCTCCGGATGTTCGTTCATGGATTCCTGGGCCTGCACGTACGCATCTTGGCCGCTCATGGCCTCACGCGCGCCCTGTAGTTCGGGAATCCGACGCAGCCGCACATCGGTGTCATCAACAGCATCAGCGCCTTCATACACGGCCTGCGCCATCTGATAGGTGTGTCCATACGACGAGTAAAACGGGATTAATACGTTGGTTGCCATAACAAATTGTGGGATTGATAAAAATACACGCGGCTCCAAACCGAGCCGCAAAGCGATAACGAATACATTGGGTTAAGCCGAGGACGAAGCCGTTTCGATTGGCGTAAGCGAAGCCTCGATTTCGTCGCGTTTCGGTTCCAGCGCAGGGGGCAATGTGACCTTGCCCGCTGCAGCCTCCTCCACCGGAAACGGCGCCCCGGTGTCGGTTGCAATTTCAATGAGGATACCCCCGGGCACCCGCACATAAATCGACGTAAAGTAGTGCCGATCAATAATCGGGGATACGTTGAGCCCTGCTCCTGCAATGCGTTCGCGCCAGGCTGCAATCGTGTCTTCGTTGGGCGTACGCAACGCCACATGATGCACGCCGCCCCGGCCCAACCATCCGCGCGGTGCATCAGCACGCTCAATAACGTGCAACTCCGCCGCAGCCCCGCCGGCACCAATAGCATACACGCGTGCCGTTTCAGGGGGATGGAGAACAGACGGTTCGTGCTCCGTCTCAGGGGCTTCCACCCTATAAGGACGGTCTTCGGTGAGTCCAAACACCTCAGTGAGCACGTCATGCGTTCCCTGCCCCGCAGCCACCGTCAACTCCGACGGCCCCAGGCCACGAATCCCGTGCTCAAGGGCGATGGGCGTGCCCGTCCACGGCTTCGTGTCGGGTACGCGGTCGGCACTGGCGCTGTCATCGACCAGATGCATCGTCTGCTCTTCACGATCGTAAAACGTGAGCGCCGGACGTCCCGCCCGGGTGTGTACTACCGTGCGCGAAATGTCGTTCGCATCGAAATACTCGGCCCATGCCTCTAGCGCAGCCTCGCCACGCACGCGCAGCGATGTACCGGTAATGAGTCCCGTTCCCGGACGCAGATCCCGCGCATTTGGAATGTCGAAAAACGTGAGGTCGGTTCCGGGCGACCCTTTCGCATCGGCATAGAACAAATGATACGACGAAGTGTCGTCTTGATTCACCGTCTTCGCAACCAGGCGCAGGCCCAGGTGCTCGGTGTAAAAGCGGGCGTTGTAGGCAATGTCCGCCGTAATGGCCGACACGTGGTGAATACCCGTAAGTGGGATCTCGGTAGCCATAGGTGTCTGGGTGTTGATGAAAGCAGGGAGCTTCGGCGCTCCTATTCAACGGCTGTTTCGGCAGAGGCCTGCAACTGACGCAGCAGCCGAAACAGCGTCTCGCGGTCGTCCATCGATAGGTCGTGCATAAGCGCATCGATACGAGCCGCATGGTCGGGAAACACGTCGCTGATGAGCGCTTTTCCGGCGTCGGTAAGCGCCACAATCTGTACGCGTCCATCCGTTTCAGATGGACGGCGCACAAGCAGCCCGCGCTCTTCCAACTGGTCAATGACATACGTCATGCTTCCGCTGGTAAGCAGCACGCGCTCCCCGATCTCGCCGATTGGAAGCGGCCCCTTGTGGAGCAGGACTTCAAGCACGGCAAAGGACTTCACGGTCAGTCCGTGTGCCTCCACCTGACCCCTAAGCGGCTTATCAATAGCGTGCAGCGCGCGGTTGAGCGCAATCCACACGTGCAGCGCACGGCGCGTTTCGCGATCCATATCGTAGCGAGTTTAGCAAAGATCAATTTATCTTGATGTCAAGATATATTAAGAAGAGCTGCCGTGCATGTTCTCTGGCGTTGCACTATTGTTGCAAGGTTGGCATTCTGACGCGGTATAAGTGTCTACACACGTCTGCTTTGGGCATGCACTGCTCCGTTCATGCATTGTCTCGCCAGGAGGGAGCCCTGCGACTGACGCGGCGCTGGGCGTAGCCCGAGTACTTCCTCCCTACGGTCGGGGCGCGTCGCTGCGCTCGCAATGACATGGTTGTAGACTTTTCTCGGTACGTTAGGGGCACATGCGTTACCCGAGGATTGACCTGTTGCAGTGCACTAAGCCGGTACAGCTTTAGCAAGCATATCTAGCGCATCCGTACTTATAAGCACACGCAGGAGGCAGTGGGCTTGACTATCATTGATGTGCGTGCGTACACGCCGCGAACTGGCTGGGGTATAGAGTACACAATCCACCTGATCCAAAAACCCTGCTAAGTGGTCGGTGCCTTCGTCAATGGCGGCAGCAATAACCTGTCCGTGAAAGGCATCGTGTGCCCGCAACTGCTCGGACAGCGGGGTGATGCTGTTCTGTCGTTGGGTAACCAGCCCGACGGTGCTGCGAGGTGGCAGGCGGGAGATACGGCGCAACGCATCCGCCGCAAGATGGGTTACAAACCCTAAGACATCTGCTTTGGGAACCTGCTGCTGCACGTGGTGCAGGTGCGTATAGGGCGTAAACACATAGTCTGCATCGGGATGCCGATCGAGAGCGGACAGGCGACATGTGCGTACGGACTGCTGTAGCCGTTCGCTAATTTGATCGGCCCACATCGCATTCAACTCGGTATGTGGCCCCGTCACGATCAGCTTGCGATCGAACCCCACATAGTCAAGCAACGCAGCTTGTTCGGTCCACAGCGTTTCGATTTCGGGCTCGGTGCAGCCTAATCCAATGAGTTGCTGCAGAGCGCTGTGAACGATGTCGGCGCCCCGTTCCATGCGATCGGCCTTATCGAGCGGACGCCGTTCACGCACGGTATATCCACTTCCAACTTTGGACGTAAGCAGTCCGTCGTCTTTGAGGGTGGTGTATGCCTTGCGAACGGTATGGAACGAAATGTCAAGCTGCTCGGCCAGGTGACGCGTCGAAGGCAGCGTGTCGTCTACTGCGTACTCGCCACGGGCAATAAGATAGCGCAGTTGCTCCACCAGCTGGTCGTGTACAGACGTGGGCGCATCGCGATCGATTGTGAGCATAGCGCACAAATCAATAAGGAGAGAGGAGGCAATTACCAGTCATACAAAAGCCCGCCCCTACGACCACACGTGAGGGCGGGCTCTGTCAAGCATTCAGCCGCTAATTTCAGGCCAACACTACAGATTCATTGGCTTGCCATAGGCCACACGGGTGGCTTCCATAACTGCTTCAGAGAGCGTGGGGTGGGGATGAATGGCTTCCATGATTTCATGCCCGGTGGTTTCAAGCTTGCGAGCCACCACCACTTCGGCAATGAGCTCAGTCGCTTCGTTGCCCACGATATGGCATCCAAGAAACTCGCCGTACTTCTCATCGAAGATGACCTTCACAAAGCCCTCGGTATGGCCCAGTGCAGCCGCTTTGCCGGAGGCACTGAATGGGAATTTGCCAACCATGATGTCATATCCTTCAGCCTCGGCTTCTTCTTCGGTGTAGCCTACCGAGGCAATTTGCGGCTGACAGTACGTGCAACCCGGAATGTTATCGAAATCCATAGGCGGCACATCATGTCCGGCCACGTGCTCAATGCACGTCACGCCCTCATGACTGGCTTTGTGAGCGAGCCAGGGGCCTCCAGCCACATCGCCAATGGCATACACGCCGTCTACGGTCGTTGCTCCGTACTCATCAATTGTGATGTACGAGTTTTCGGTTTCGACGCCGATATCTTCAAGACCTAAGTCTTCGATGTTACCTACCACACCGACCGCTGAAAGAACTTGGTCGCATTCGACATATTCGGTTTCGTCGCCCACCTGAATTTCGGCACGCAACGCGCCGTTGTGCTCCTCAACGCCCTGTAGCATGGCGCCGGTAATGACGTTGATGCCAGACTTTTTGTACGAGCGCTCCAGCACACGCGATACCTCGGGGTCTTCAACGGGTACGAGATGATCTTGCACCTCTACAACCGAGACGTCGGTGCCCATGTGGTGGTAGAAGTAGGCAAACTCGACCCCAATGGCTCCCGCGCCAACCACGAGCAGGCGGTCGGGCTGTTCAGTTTGGAGCATCGCCTCTTTGTACGAAATGACCTTCTCGCCATCGATAGGCAGCGGGGGAATCTCGCGAGCCCGGGCTCCGGTCGCAATGATAACGGTATCGGCTGTCACCGTTTGGGCTTCCCCAATCTCTTCACCATCCATATTCACCGACGGCTCCACCTCAATGGTGCTGGCATCGGTAAGGCGCCCGTGGCCATAGATAACGTCGATGTCGTTCTTGTTCATCAGATACTGCACCCCCTTGTTCATCTTGGCCGCCGTTTTTCGGCTCCGTTCGATGACTTTGGGAAAATCGGGCGTGACAGTGCCTTCGAGCGAAAGGCCAAATTCGTCGAGATGTTTTGCTTCGGCCATCACCTCAGCGCTTTTCAGCAACGCTTTGGTGGGAATGCAGCCTACGTTGAGACAAACACCGCCAAGCTTATTCTTTTCGATGACGGCGGTTTTCATATCGAGCTGCGAGGCGCGGATAGCGGTTTCGTAGCCACCGGGTCCGCTCCCAATGACAACGCAGTCGTAGTGAGTAGCCATGGACAAACGAGGGGTTGGTATAGAAGATTAAGCGTGCATGCGTACAGTACAGCTTCAACATACGCTCCGATGCCCACCGTTCCCACTGCAAGGCGGGGATGGGGGCCAAATCTTGTGTGAATTGGCGGCGATTGGGTCGATTAGCGGCTGCGCAGCCAATGCGTCGGATTATCAGAGGAGCTTGCATCCATATCAAAGATGGCAAAGAAGAGCCCTGCACCACGCGGTTCGCTGTCGGTGCCAGCCTGGCCGATTTGGTCGCCCGCTGCAATCGAATCGCCCATCGACACGTCTAAATCAGAAAGATTGCTATAGACCGACAGGTAGTCGCCGTGGCGCACCATAAGGAGTGTGCCAAAGCCGGGGACAAAGTCAACGCCCGAAACGGTGCCGTCGAATACGCTGTAGACCGGCGCGCCCGGATTGGTGGCAATGGTAATACCGGGGGTATTGGTGGTGGTACCATGTACGGGATCCACATGGTCGCCGTACGTTTCGGTGATGGCTCCATCTACGGGCCAGGGCAACTGTCCTCGATTTTCGGCGAACGATGTCGAGAGTTCGGCATAGGCGGCTTCCGAAAGCACACGTGCCCCGCCGGCTTCTTCAGCATCTCCTTCTGCAGTGGCTTCTGCCATCATTTCCTGGATACGCTGCTCCAGCTCTTCAACCGATGCCCGGGTTTCCTCAATTTCATCCCGCAGATCCGCTTGCTCGGCCTGTAGCTCTTCAACAACGCTGCGGCGATCGCGGTGCAAGTTCTGCAGTTGGTTGCGCTCGGAGCGCGCCTCCACGAGCAGTTCCTGCGTGCGCGCCTGTGACGCTTGAAGATCGCTCTGTTGTTCTTCAATGCTGGCCTGTGCCTCTTGAATGGCATCGCGACGGGAGCGACGCTGATCGGCAAACTGGCGCAGGTACCGCACCCGCACAATCATCTGGTTGATCGAATTGGAAGAGAAAACAAGCGCCAGGTCATGAAGCCGTCCGTACCGGTATGCGTGAGTGGCTCGGGCTTTGTACTCTTCAAGCAGCGCAGCTCGTTCGCGATCGAGTTGCTGTAACGTGTCGCGCGCACCGCTCTGTTGCGCTTGTAGCTCATTGAGGCGACGTTCGTATGTATCCACCAGCTCCTGACGCAGGGCAATTTCGCGATTGAGCTCTTCAAGTCGTTCGCGAGTATCGGCGGCCTCGCGTTCGGTGCGCTGCAAGCGCTGCTGGTCGCGCTCAATCTGTTCGCGCAGCGACTCCAGCCGCTCTTCAGTCGCCTCGCGCTCGTCAGAAGGCGTTTCTTGAGCCCACACCGGCAGGCTCGGCACCAGCAACAGCCCGCCCATAACGCTCAATGCAACGATGAACCAGCTAGGGCAGCGTAACGCGTTCGGCATCAGAGCTTGCATCCAGCGAGAAAGAAAGCGAATCAGGCGTTAGCGTTAGCGATCGGTACGTAAACACCGCACGCACATCATCAGGTGGACGACGCAGCATAATCCGGTTCGGAACGACAACGCCATCAACGGTTGTGTGATCGCTAAAGACGCGTTCGTCGAGGATTGTCCCGTCGGCATCGCGCTCTACAAAACGAACGACCCGCCACAGCGCGGGATCCACGGCATACATGTACCGCTGATCGGGCGATTCGAAATAGTACATCTCGTCGTCGTGTGTAAGGGTCCAGTCGATAGCATCATTGGGCGCTACAATCCCCAGCAGATTTGTAAAGAGCTCATCCCCCGATACCGGTACCGGAAACACCCGCTGTGCTCCCTGCACACTACCCGCAGCCAGTTCGTTATCGATGCGATTATACACGAAAAAACTGTCGGGGGTAACCAACATCCGTGCGGCCTCAATGCCCAGTGTAGCGCGTACATTCATCCATAGCGAGTCGCCACGCTGCTGTCGAATGGTGCTGCGAAAGCGTCCGTTCTGCATCGGACTGTTCAGCTCCAGCCGGGCTTCCCCCTCAAACGCTTGAAGCGTATCTGCCGATAGGTGAATGGCATTGATGATGCTGTCTTTCGAATGGTCGGGAAACGCCTCGGGCATGTCCCCTTCTTCAAGCGCGGGTGCGCTCGTTCCGCACGCAGCAAGCACAAACGCCCCCCCTACGAGCAACGCCCAGGGCAGTAGCGTAAAAAACCAGCGTGGCGTAACGCTAGCAGTGGTGCACGAATTGGAACATTGGGAGAAGCAATGCATGGCGACGAAGCGGCACACGCTAAAAGACGAAAAAACAAAATTGTAGAACGCACACCTTTCAAACAGAGAAAGGCGTAGCGCTTTCCATCAACATAACGTGGCGGTGCAGCGTTTCGTATCAGGCACGTTGACTGAATGTAACGCCTTGTGGAAAACACACCACCGATTCGTCTTTTTGCGTGAAGAGTTGTACGTTAGGGCTATCATCCTTCATGTTCATCCTTTCTTTGCGACATAACAAGTACATACCATCATGGGCGAGCAAAATGTAAGCAGAGAGCGCGATCCGCGAGAGCTGCGCAAGTTTGCACGGCGGCTCATTCACGACGTGCGCGCGCTGGAGCGCATGCTTGAGGAGAACATGTTCGAAACCGATACACGACGTATTGGGGCCGAGCAAGAGCTGTTTCTTGTGGATCATCGAGGCGAGGCGGCGCCGGTTATCGAGTCGATGATGGCGCGTAATGAAGATCCACGCATCGTCACTGAGCTGACAAAGTTCAACGCCGAGTTCAACATGGATCCCATGGTCTATGGCGGCTCGTGCTTCCGCCACATGGAAGACGCTACCGAGGGGTTGTTGGATAAGGTGCGTTTGCTTGCAGAGACCGACGGGGCCGAGCCCGTCTTAGTGGGCATTCTGCCAACAGCTCACCTGGCCAACTTCTCGATGGACTTCATGACCCCCAAGCCCCGCTACTATGCCCTCAACGATGCCATCACACGGCTTCGAGGCGGGGCTGGGCGCTATCAGATTCGCGGCTTCGACGAGCTGTTCGTTAAGCACGACTCCATTATGCTGGAAGGCTGCAATACCAGCTTCCAGACGCACTTTCAGGTGACCCCCGACGAGTTTCCGCGGTTTTACAATATTGCTCAGGCTGTAGCCGCCCCATGCCTGGCTGCCGCCACCAACTCGCCCCTGCTCTTTGGCAAACGGCTGTGGCGCGAAACCCGCATTGCGTTGTTTCAGCAAGCCGTTGATACGCGGTCGAGCAACCTGTATCTGCGCGAAATGAGCCCGCGCGTGCACTTCGGCAGCCGCTGGATTGAGGAATCGGTCACCGAGATTTTCAAGGAAGACATTTCGCGCTTCCGTATGCTGTTAGCTACCGATTTTGAAGACAACCCGCTGCACCAACTCGACGAAGGGCGCATCCCCGACCTAAAAGCCCTTCAACTCCATAATGGAACCGTGTATCGCTGGAACCGAGCCTGCTACGGCATTACCGAGGGCAAACCGCATCTGCGCATCGAAAACCGCATCCTACCGTCGGGACCAACCGTGGTCGACGAGATCGCCAATGCCGTGCTCTGGTATGGCCTGGTCACAGGCATGGCCGATCGCTACGAAGATGTGGCGGATGTCATGGATTTTGACGATGCTCATCACAACTTCTTGGCTGCAGCGCGTCATGGACTTGCCTCTCAGTTCAGTTGGATCGACGGCTCAAAGCGTCCGGCCCGCTCGCTACTGCTCGAAACACTGCTCCCCATTGCCCGCGATGGTCTCGATAACTCGGGCATCGACACCAACGACATCGATCGTTACCTGAGCATCATTGAAGCGCGTGTGGCATCAGGCCAAACCGGCTCACAGTGGCAACTCGATTCGCTTGCCGGCATGGACGGCGGCACGCGCGGCGAACGCCTAAGCGGGGTAACACGCGGAATGGTGCGCCGCCAACGCGAAGGGGAGCCGGTGCACACCTGGACGTTGGCCTCCCTGGGCGAAGCCTACACGCCCGGGCACATCCGCGAAACACGGGTTGAGGACTATATGACAACCGACCTGATGACGGCGCATGAGCAGGAGTCGGTTGAGTTTGTAGCCTGTGTCATGGATTGGCAACGCCTGCGCCATGTGCTCATTGAAGACGAATCGCACCGACTTGTCGGGCTGATCAGTCACCGACGCTTGCTGCGGCACATGGCCGAGCGCGATGGCGCCGAGAACGATGACACACCGGTAGGAGCTATCATGAAAGAGGATCCGATCTCTGTCCCCCCGGATATGCCAACGCTTGAGGCCGTGCAGATTATGCGAGAGAAGCAAATTGGGGCGCTCCCGGTTGTGCGCGAAGGCCAGCTGGTAGGCATCATCACTGAACGTGAGTTTATGGATGTGGCCCACAACTTATTGGATACAGCAGACCCTTCGGCCTCCAATCAAACGTCCGAACCAGAAGCGTAACCTGTATGATAGATAGGATGTTACAGTTACGTGGACCTGGAACGTCTCGTTGGGCTGATGGGTGAGAAGGTACCCTTCCTAACATGGGGCCCTGCCTTGCAACACAACGGGGCCCCTCACGAGCTTTCTGTATCAACCCACCCCTTCGTATGTCTGACCTCAAAAAACAAACGATCAACGGCCTGGATGTACACATCGATCGATCGCTGTGTATTGGATCAGGCAACTGCGTGAATCTGGCCCCCGATGTGTTTACCCTCCGCGAAGATGCGCTCGTTGACTTCACCGACGACGTAAACAAAGACGCGGATCCCGGACAAGTCATTGAAGCGTGTGCCGTGTGTCCCGTCGATGCGCTGATGGTGTACGACGAAGACGGCGAGCAGATCGTGCCCTAACAGTTGGATAAAACGTTTGGGTAGTGGATAGACGCTAAGTAAGCCGGCAAAAATACGTTTACACCTTGTCATCGCAAGGGGGGCATCGCGAGGGGGGAGCCCTGTGAGCGATAGCGAACGAGCACTCCTGGAGTGCGATCTCATGCCCCCATCTGGGCAGTGCTGCCCGGCCTGATGGCACAAGATTGCGTCGCTGCGCTCGCAATGACAAGGGGTGCGTTTTTTCGGTACGTTTAGCCACCCAGGCGTACTCCAACCATTGACGTGTGACACAGCAGCAGTACTCTGTCTTACCTGTAATCTCAGGGGGACGAGGGTCGTGTCAAGCTTTACGTCTCACCACCTTCAAAAAAACCCTGTCATGGCAAGTCCCTTGAACAGCAAGGAAGGCGTACGTTCAGTGTAGACGGTCTCGTAACGTCACAGCGTGCTGTGACGCCTCCAACGCCTGGTCGACGTTCAGCAGGTGCTGGTGAATCGGCGGTCCTGACTCTCCAAAACACCTGCCATGGTGAGCGAGCGAAGGCCCCCAAGGGCCGGAGCGCGTCGAACCATCTCCGCGGCGCTCAGCAGGTGCTACACGATCGAACGGCCCTGCTCATTGCCTAGTCCTTGCACATAACTTTGTCTCTGGTATTTCGTTGATGGAAAATTTGACTCCTCCACTGTCTGTTCAATGAGAGACTGTTGGACCCCACAAAAAGAACCCACCTGGGCGTCTGCTCGGGCGAGTGAATCCTGAATCGAGTTCAGGGCAGGCAAGCGATCATCAACGATTATCACCATCTCAGGTTGTGTGCATAAACTAGGCTCATTGCGGGGGAGATTGTTACTCGCTGCGTTTGGGAACGGGGTGGCGCGTTTCGCCAGCTCCGTACACAACAAACTTCTCTGTCGTGAGCGCCTGCAAGCCCATCGGGCCATAAGCATGAAGCTTCGTTGTTGAGATGCCAATTTCGGCGCCCAGCCCAAGTTCGCCCCCATCAGAAAAGCGTGAGGACGCATTCACGAGCACGACCGAGGCGTCTACTGTACGCACAAACTCACGGGCCCTGAGCAGATTATCCGTCACGATCACTTCGGTATGATTGGATCCGTAGGTGGAAATGTGCTGTTGAGCAGCCTCTGCCTCCTCCACGACACGCATCGCAATGGTGAGGTCAAGGTACTCCGCAGCGTAATCCTCCTCGGTTGCCGGTTCTACATCAGTAACGCGAGCCCGCACCTTGTCGTCACCGCGGATGGTAACGCCTGCCTCGCGAAGCAGGGCGCAGGCACGGGGCACGTATGCATCGGCCACCTCTTCGTGCACAAGCAGCGTCTCTAACGCGTTGCAGACACTCGGACGCGAGGTCTTGCCGTCGATAAGCAGGTCGTCGGCACTGGCAAGATTAGCTTCTGCATCCACATACAGGTGGCACACCCCTTTGTAATGCTTGATCACAGGAATGCGGCTGGTTTCGTCGACAAAGCGGATGAGCCCTTCGCCACCACGTGGGATCACTAAATCGATGTGTTGATTCATCGTAAGCATCTCCTGGACCGCGGCCCGATCGGTGGTGGGTACCAGGGTGATGGCTGCAGGATCTACATCACCCGCTTCCAGTGCCTCATGCAGCGCACGGGCAATGGCATGGTTGACATGAAAGGCTTCGGATCCGCCACGCAAGAACACCGCATTTCCTGCCTTGAAGCAGAGCCCGGCGGCATCGGAGGTCACGTTGGGACGGGCCTCATAGATCATGGCGATCACGCCAAGCGGAATGCGCATGCGCCCCACCTCAATACCACTGGGCCGCGTGGTGGTGGCCGACATTTGCCCGACTGGATCAGAAAATCCAGCCACCTCACGCAATGCTGTTGCCATCTTCTGCAAGCGCCCCTCATTCAGCACGAGCCGGTCGATCATGGCCTCGGGCAGCCCATTGCTTTGGGCCCCTTCCACATCGGTATCGTTGGCATCGAGGATGGCGTCTTGGTGGTCAAGCAGCGCATCTGCCATGTGGTTTAGCACGCGGTTCTTACGTGCGGTAGACAGGTTCGCCACCTGACGCGCCGCCTTGCTGCAAGCGGCAGCCAGCGATTCAATGGAACGGTCGGATCTGGACGCTACATCAGCCATAATTTGATCGGTCTATGTTGAACAAAGCACCACACATGAAGATATCGTTTACCTACACACAGATAGCTATACACAGGCTCGGGGGGCTTGTGCCGTTGCTGAGTGTGTTCATTTAAGCGATCAGCACCAGGTCATCACGGTGGATGACGTAATCGGTCGGTGCGGTGTCAAGCACCTCGGCAATAGCTGTACTGTGCTTGCCCTGTATTTTGCGTACGTGGGCGGCGCTGTACTGAACCATGCCCTTGGCCAGGGGGTGGGGATCTCCCTCTGTACGGCGGGCAACCAATACGGCATCGCCCTGTGCAAACGATCCCTGCACATCAATAATGCCCGACGGAAGCAACGACGCCCCTTGCTCCTGCAGCGCACGCGCTGCGCCCTCGTCAACAACAATGGTGCCCACCGCAGGCAAGGCATGACGCATCCAGTGTTTGCGACTCGAAAGTTGCCGATCGGGGGTGGCGGCGGCAAACAATGTACCGGGCACATAGCCCTCACGCAAAGCATCGAGGTGCGCCCGCTTTTTTCCATTTACGATTACGGACGGAATGCCACGATCGGTTGCTTTTTCAGCCGCTTCGAGCTTGGTGCGCATGCCGCCGGTGGCAGCGGCATGGTGGCTTCCTCCAGCCAGCGCGTACGTTGTTGCATCGATGGCATCGACGTGGGGGATACGGGTCGCATTCGGAGTAGTGTGGGGATCAGCATCGTAAAGTCCATCCACATCAGAACACATTACAAGCAAGTCGGCTTCAGCGAGCACAGCCACAAAGGCAGCCAGGTTGTCGTTGTCGCCCACCTGTAGTTCTTCCACCGCAACGGTATCGTTCTCATTGACGATAGGCAATGCGCCGGTGTCGATAAGTGCCGACAGAGTATTTTTGGCATTCACGAAGCGCGTACGGCGCCGCAGATCGTCGTAGGTGAGCAGCACCTGAGCACAGGGCACGTCAAAGAGACGGCTCCAGTGCGCCATCAGCTGGGGTTGCCCAATTGCCGCCAGGGCCTGCTTTTCGGGAATGGTGCTGTTGGGAGGTGTATTGACATCACCCAGCAAGGCACGCCCGGCAGCCACCGCGCCCGACGACACCACAATCACGGTTTTTCCCTGCGAGCGGCACTCTCGAATCCATTGTGCAATCGGAAGAAGGTAGCGTGTTGAACACCCTCGCGCATCAGGAGCTACCAGGGCACTGCCCAC
>CAZZCI010000039.1:10793-13123 GCA_964653015.1 uncultured Rhodothermales bacterium | reverse complement strand
AGGATGGAGGGGAATCCATCCGGCAATCCCCAAAACTATTGTTGAGGGCACTTACCTGTCATAGCTGAATCTTTGGGTTGCAACGTGCCCCGTTAAATGATGTTATCTTGCGCGGGTTGGGGCACGCTCCCGGCCATCGCCGTATGGAGTGCATCGGGGTCGAAATAGGTGCGTACGGCATTGTTTACCTCGTCGAGTGTGATGGCCTGGATACGCTCAGGAAACTCATCGAGGTAGGCGACCGAAAAGCCTCGTTCGGCATTTGTAAGCAGCGACTGGGCTACGCGACGCGTAGTCGCCAGCCCAACATTGTACGACCCGGTGATGGTCGTTTTTTTGGCGTCGAGTTCGTCGGCAGTAGCGCCTTCTTCCACAAAGTCGCGCACCACCGAACGGGTCGCTTCCAGCCCGGCATCGAGGGCATCCGGGCTCAGTGTAACCGCAATGCGCCAGGCGCCATCGTATTCGGTGCTGATGCCAGAAAACCCAGAGCGGATGCCATAGGTAAGTCCCATCTCGTCGCGGACGGTAGCCATGAGCCGGGCTGAGAAGTTGCCACCTAAGATGTAATTCCCCACATACAACGGCAGATAATCGGGGTCATCGCGGCGCAATGCCAGCGCGTGTCCAAAGCGCACATCAATGTTATCGCGGTCGGCCATGGGGATGGCAACATCACCGGGTGTGCATGCCATCGCTTCGGTGGCGTGGGTTGGCGTGGGGGCTGTGCCGCTCCAGTTACCAAATGCCGATCGCACGGTCTCTTCAATGGCTGTATGATCCAGATCGCCCACTACAACCAGCGTGAACGCGTGGGGTGTGATGTGTTGACCATGATACGCTTGCAGATCGGCCTGCTCGATTTGCTGCAGTGCTTCAATCTCGTCTTCAAAGTCACGGCTGTAATTCGGGTGGTCTACCGAGAACAGGCGCTGCATGAGCCGTCGCCCGGCATGCGCTCCGGTTTTCTGCATGGAGCGCTGCACCTGCGCCAGTTGTTGCGCCTGCACCTTGGGAAACTCCTCATCCGGAAAGGACGGTGCGCGCAACATATCCGCACACACGTCGAAAACGGTTGCGGCATCGTCGGTTAGCATCTGGCCCGACACATCCACGTACAGCCCATCGCTAGACACGGAAAGCTGAGCGCCTCGGTCTTCAAGAAGCGCAGCCAGCTCGAACCGATCGTGTGTGGTCGTGCCCTTGTCAAGCATACCGACGGTAAGCTGCTGTATCAGATCACCGTGTGTGCTCAGGTTTGGGTGCGTTCGAAACGAGCCGCGCCATGACACAAATCCTTCAACGGGCATCTGAAGGGTAAGCAGACGACACGGTCCTACCGGACGATCGTGCACGCGGTCGGCAAACGAAGGGGAAGAGGTCATAAACACAGATTGCCAGTCAAAATAAAAAGGCCATTTACTGCACGGAGCCCCAACCAGGGACACTCCGTTTAGCGGATGACAGAGCGCACGTCACCGTTACGCTTCTGGGATGTACCAGCCTACGGTGTTTTTGGTAGGCTTCAGGTACGTTTGAGCCACATCCTGAACAGCCGCAGGCGTTACCGCACGAATGCGATCCAGGTAGGTGGTGTAAAGGGTCCAATCGCCTACGGCAATCGCTTCATTGAGTTGGGAAGCAATGCGGTAGGGGCCGTCGCGTCCGTATGCTTCTTTCGCCACCAGTTGACGCTGCGCCCGTGCCACCTCGTCATCGGTCACGCCGGTTTCCTGGATGCGTGCGATCTCTTCGTTCATTGCGGCCTCTACCGTGTCGTGGGTGGAAGAGGGCGTAAGAAAGGCAAAGAGCGAGAACAGGCTCGGATTGCGCAACCGAAAGTTAAACGCAAACACATCGGTGGTAAGCTCTTGGTCGGTGCAACGCTGGTAGAGGCGACTGCCCTTTCCAGCGGCCAGAATGCGGGCCAGCACATCAAGCGCATCAGCAGCTTCGGTGCGCCCATGAGGCACCTTGTAACTAGACAACAGCGCGCCCAATTGGCCGTCCTGGTGCACGTTTACGCGCCGTTGTCCCCGCTGCTCGGGCTCACGCGTGGTTACGTCGGGGATGTCGTGCGAAGCAGCGGGAATGGTTCCGAAATGCTCGGCCACTTCGTGTAGGGCGTGCTCGGTATCGTCTACCGCTCCGATGAGGCTGAGCGTCGCGTTGTTCGGCCAGTAGAACGTGTCGTAGAAGTGGCGCAGGTCTTCCGGCTGCATGGATTCGATGTCGCTACGCCACCCAATGGTCGGGTGATGGTACGGGTGCGCCACGTATGCCGTACTCCACACTGCGTCGAACAGACGACTATTCGGGTCGTTTTGGCC
>CAZZCI010000039.1:0-10693 GCA_964653015.1 uncultured Rhodothermales bacterium | reverse complement strand
TCGGTGCCCTTGAACATGAGATGCTCAAGCATGTGGGTCGCCCCGGTATGCCCGGTACGCTCGTTGCGGCTGCCCACATGATATGTAATCATGACACTAGTGACGGGCGCGCCCTGCAGGGGGTACAGCAGTACCTGCAGCCCGTTGGCCTCCAGCGTATACTGGCGGATGCCCCCCGATTCTTGGACGAACGTGAATCCTTCAACATCGGTGGGAGCAGTCACAGAGGAAGCCATACACGTAGGGGTAGATATTCGAAGGAGCTATTCAACTTCAACGACATCGAAGAGAAACGAGTGGTCTTCAGTTCCAACTGGAATGACAACTTCTAGCTGATCTGCGTCTCCGCTGTATTCAACATACAGAAATCCTTCAACAGCCATGTCAGGGTCAAGCACAGTAGATTCAAGCATAAGCTCTCCCGGCGAAGGCGACCGCTCGCCGGCTCCATATCCGCCTGCAACTCCTGAAGGCTGATCGAGGCCACGCACGGTAGTATCTCCGTAGAGTTGCCCCGATACGTCGTTGAGTAGATGGGCGCCCAAGCTGCCTACTTCACCGGAAATCGACCGGTTGGCCTCTCGTTCGTCCAGCGCGGCTACTACCGTCTCTTCGCCGTCAACAACGTATTTCGAATGCGCATCCGTAGGATTCAACGAAACCGGATCATCGCTCTTGTTCAGCGCAGTTACAAAGAGCGTCAGGTATCCGTTTTGTGCGATTTGTGGACTGGCAGCCACCTTGGTGTCTTCTTGATCAGACTGCAGAAAGAGGGCGTCTGATGTGCTCCATGTGGATACGCCATCATCTTGCGACGATGCGGGTTGCAGCATCTGGTTGGTAGGAATGCATCCTACAACAGCCCAGCACAATGCTGAAAGCAGAAGGAATGAAGCGAGCCTCCGATGTGCGTGTAAAAATGAACCCACAATGATAGTAAAGTAACGTATGATCATAGTGTAAACGTGGCTCAACGCACGGCTTTTCTTCTACCTGTGTTCCTTCAAAGGCATGCTGCTGTTGGGCTTGAAAGTGGGCAAGGATTCTTAATGCGCCTCCAGCCAATTGGCACCCAGTGCAATGTCAACGACGACGGGTACGCCCTCTAGTGGGAGTGCGGCTTTCATTTCGGTTTCTACGAGAGATCGCATGGTGTCTTCTTCGCCGGGTGCAATGTCGAACACGAGCTCATCGTGCACCTGCAAGAGCATCTGACTGTCCAATCCACTCTGTTCAATCCGGTCTTGCACCTGGTTCATGGCAATCTTGATCATGTCAGCCTGGGTGCCCTGAATCGGCATGTTCACGGCAATGCGTTCGGCCGCTCCACGTCGGTTGGCGTTGCTTGCGCTCAAATCGGGAAGCGGACGCCGACGTCCACGTAGCGTTTCGGCATATCCGTTCGCTCGCGCTTTCTCGACCAGTTCGTTCAACAGCGAGGCCACCCCTGGGTACGACTGCCGATACTGATCGATGAGTTCTTGCGCCTCTTCAACGGAGGTGCGCAGCCGCTGGGCCAATCCCCACGGCGATACCCCGTATGGAATGCCGTAATTTACTTCCTTGGCTTTGCGCCGCTGGTCGCGGGTCACCTCATCGGCGTCGATACCGTACACGCGTGCCGCCGCATCGGTGTGGATGTCGCCGCCAGTTCGGAAGGTCTCCTGCATGGCCTCGTCCCCACTCATGGAAGCAAGAATGCGCAGCTCAATCTGGGCATAGTCCGCCGCCATGAGTTGCCAGCCTTCGCGCGGGACGAACGCCTTGCGAATCTCTCGGCCCATGGGCGTGCGGATGGGGATGTTCTGCAAGTTCGGATTTGATGACGAAAGGCGCCCAGTGGCTGTACGTGCTTGGTTGAAGTCAGTATGGATGCGCCCAGTTTCCGGATGGACAAGTTCACCCAGACTGTCCAGGTATGTACTTTTGAGCTTGTACGTCTTGCGCCAGTCAAGTACAAGCCCCGGCAGGTCGTGCTCGGTGGAAAGCTCCTGCAGCACACTCTCTTTGGTGGAAGGCCGCCCCGTTGACGTTTTGGAGATCACCGGCAGATCCAGCTTCTCAAACAGAATCTCCCCGAGTTGCTGCGTCGAGTTGATGTTGAACGTCTCGCCAGCCAACTCGTGAATCTGACCTCCGATGTCGTCGAGTTCATCGGCCAGGCGTTCCGAAATAGCGTCGAGCACGTCTGTATCCACCCGAATGCCCGTATGCTCCATCTCGGCAAGCACCCGCACCAGCGGAAATTCAATCTGATGCGCGATCGGCCAGAGCTCTATCTCGCGCAGACGCTCCTCCAGCGGCTCGGCCAACTGCAGACTGATATCGGCATCTTCGCACGCATACCGGGCGGCATCGGCCACATCTACATCACGCATCGTGACCTGATCGCGCCCCGATCCGATAAGGTCTTCGATGTCTTCCATCTTGTAGTTAAGCACACCGCGCGCCACATTGCTCAGGCTGTGCCCCTGCTCGGGCTGCAGCAGGTAGTGAGCAATCATCGTATCAAACACCGGCCCCGTTATCTCCACGCCGTGGCGCTTCATCACGAGCAGGTCGTACTTCAGATTATGGCCGATGCGCGTGTGTGGAGCCTCAAGCATAGGCCGCAGCACATCGATTACCTCCTGGGTGGATGTGCCGTCTGGAAGCGGAGTGGGCACATAGGTGGCTTCGCCAGGCGTCCAGGAAAACGACATCCCCACCAGCGAGGCTATCATCGCATCGGTCGATGTGGTTTCGGTGTCAAACGCATAGCGGTCGTGCTCAGCGAGGGTCTCGGCAAAGGATTCGAGCTCCTCTCGGTGCTGTACAAATCCATAGCTGACCGCTTCTGGGTCGAGCGATTCCACGGCCTCGTAGGGCCCGAAATCGAACTCCAGTTCGGTGTTTTCATCGGGGGTATCATCGCGCGGCTCCATCACCGGATCGCCGTTGACCGTAACGCGATCGAGGAGCGAGGTGAACTCAAACGCTTCAAAGAGCCGCTTCAGTTCAGCCATATCCGGATTACTCTGCCGCAACTGATGCCAGTCGAGACCGAAGTCTACATCCGTTTTGATTTCGACCAGCTTACGGCTCATGCGGGCCTGATCGGCAAACTCCTTCAGGTTTTGGCCCCGTTTGCCACCGACCTCGTCGGCATGCGCAATGACTGCTTCCACATCTGGGTACTTGCGCAGCAACTTCTGCGACGTTTTTTCGCCAATGAGCGGTACGCCCGGCACGTTATCAGAAGAGTCGCCCCACAGGGCCAGCATATCGATGAACTGCGCGGGTTCCAGATCCATCTCTTCCCGGAATCGCTGCGCCGTGATATGCTCAAAGTCCTGATCGCCTCGGGCCGGTTTGTACATTGAAATGGCGGGGGAAAGCAACTGCTTGAAGTCTTTATCGGGCGAGACAATGACGACGTTGGCCCCGTCTTTCTCCGCGTCGCGCGCCAGCGTACCGATCACATCATCAGCCTCTACACCTTTCACCTCGGCCACTGGAATGTCCATCGCCTGAACGATGGCCTTGATGCGCGGCAAGTTTTCAATCAGAGCATCGGGCGGCGGATCGCGGTGGGCCTTGTAGTCCTCGTAGATATCTTCACGAAAGGTGCCGTCTTCTGTGGGCGCATCAAACACCACGGCGATGTGCTCCATCTCATGGTCGTCAATCAGCTTCAGCAGCGAGTTGGTGAAGCCGTAGGCCGCTGAGGTGTTTTCTCCCTTTGAGTTGATGAGTGGGCGCTTGATAAAGATGTAATGGGCGCGGTATGCCAGCGCCATTGCATCGATTAGGTAAAGAGTGGTGTCGTCGCTTGGTGAATGAGCCATGCGCGAGGCAGAAGTTGGCCAGTGAAGAAAATCGCGGTGATGCAAAACAAGTATGCTTTGGAGTGGCCATCGGTTCAGGACATGGAGAACGCGGTCGTCCAATTCGTCTGCTGTTAGGTATCGGAGCACGAACTTAGTGTCGCGTTAGACCAATTACGCTGCGTTCGCCTGTTTCGAACCTGATCCGGAATAGTGCTCCGCTCGTGTCAGAGTTGCGCCTGGTTGGTCTAAACGTATCGAGGAAAACCCACACCCTTGTCATTGCGAGCGCAGCGACGCGCCCCGACCGCAGGGAGGAAGTGCTCTTGGGGCGCAATCTCATCCTATCAGGCCAGATGCGACTGCCCAGTCAACGGTGTAAGCCCTCCCCTCAGGAGTACTCGTTCGCTACGCTCTTAGCACCACTTTGGTCGCAAGCGCCCTCCTCGCGATGACAATTCCGGACCATAGCTTTCAGGTGTGACACAGCCGTAGATTGACCCGCCACTAAAAATCAACTTGCCCCTTCGCTTCTTATTGCGTACTCTTTGCATGCATAGACAGTAAAGACCATGCGGTCTTACTGCATTTGCAGAAACATGTCGGCCTGTATACACGGACTTTTAGAGGTGATGCTGGAAGCTTGCTCTACAATTTGTGCATATTCGGCATTATTCATGTGGGGGAATACGCCCTGCAGGCTTTATTTGTCGCAAGGGGCTCGTGCGAACCTCTTGCACAACTCCATGTTAAGATGCCAATAGGTATTTCATGAGCCTGTATCTCTTTTGTAGTCGCTGAAGATTTCCTACGTACGCAATGCTCCCAATTTCTGCCCACGGCACAACGTATCCTGGACGCCGCGAGGTTAATCAAGATGACATTTTACAGTATTACCCGCATCCCGATGCTTTTTTCTTGGCCGTCGCCGATGGCATGGGAGGAACGGCGGGTGGCCAAATAGCGAGCCAAGCGGTTTTAGAGCGCGTCGAGGCGTACTTGGATGAACGCTTCCATTACCAAACGCATCCTGAAGACCTGAAGGAGATTATGTCTGAGGTCTACGAGGAGGCCCAGGAAGCCATTCGCGATGTGGTAGACCAGGAACCGACCCTTGATGGCATGGGCACAACGATGACCTGTGTGCTAGGCTTCCAAGATTGTTTTGTTGTTGGAAATATGGGAGACAGTCGTGTATACTACCTTCACGATGGAGCAATGCAGCAGGTTACAGTAGATCATTCGTACCTGGAAGAGTTTCGCAAACAGGCAGGTACCAACGACCTCGACCCCAAATTCGTGCGCCAGTACGGGCATATTATCAACAAAACGCTGGATGGAGGAAGTGATGTCCCTGACTTTTTCCCAACGGAATCGCCCTATTTTGAACTAGCAGAAGGTGATGGGTTCTTGCTCTGCTCCGATGGGCTTATCGTTGACAAAATGACAAACCAAGAGCAGCTTTTTGCTTCATACATGGTAGGCACCCCCGACCTGCAAACTGCAGCAGAGTCGTTGGTTTCCCTGGCGTATCATGCAGGCTCTACAGACAATATATCCGTAGTTATGGCCGAGGCCGGACGTATTCCTCGGAATCTGGGCCGGGTACGTGTTTACCCGTTTCCCCCTGAAGCTGAAAAGACCGTGTAACACTATTTTCCCGTTTTACAACGGCCTGCAACAGCTATCTTCGGGTTATACCTTGTTTTTCGCGAAACGTTGTGTCGCTACTGCGTACCGTGTGATACTTGGTCTTTACACTTACGGTATAGTGCTAACATGACAATTTATAGCCCTATGATTTGAGGATGCGCTTCTAATCGCGTAGCTTGTAGGATCGTACCCTATATACGGTATATTTTCCAAGTTGAGGGACGTTTAGGAATGATTTGCAGGTTTCTTTTGGCCCCAATGCCTCTGCGTACGGCAGTTTAACAATATTTTAAACTGCTTATGATCGCACGGAATGCGTACTTCCGCTCCTACACTGCTCCTTTGATAGGACGCTATTGATGCCGTGCGTTGGATTCGTTATTGTTGTAGATGAAGACCTGGTATTTCATAGGCCGGTTACATACTGTGTACGTACTGCTCTCTAATCGCATGCATTCGGCATGCCAATGAGGGTTGCCGTAAGACGTCCCGTTTTCTCACGTATTTTCTCGCTCACTTTGCCCCCTTGTGCAATGAGATTTGTTTGGTTGGCAGCAGCATTCTTTGCCCTGTGCGTAACAACCACTCCCGCCCAGGCGCAATCCCCCATTACAGATCATATGAATATTACAGCAGCCGCGGGGACCTCGCTCTCTGCCAGCACAAGTGCTGTTGGCGTGCTCGGTGTTGTTCCTCAAACCGCTCAACGCCTTCACTCAGCGCCACTCCTGCTGGTTCACACGGCTACAGTCGCAACAAGCCAAGCCCCCGATGACGAGGACCGGATGGTAGACTCTGAGGTCTCACCGTGGGTCGTTCTCGTACTGTTCGCTCTCTTCATTCTGCTGGTAATTGGCGGAAGCATCATGTACTTCAACAAGAAGGAAAAGGATGCTATTAAACGGCGCGAGGAGCGCGACAGGAAGATGCAGGAAGAGTCTGAAAAAACTTTTTCTGAAGGGCCTGACAAAGAAAACCTTGGAGTTGACGACACCGAACTGGGTAGCCCGAGCCCCGATACGCCGGTAGAACGAATTAAGTCGGAATCGAGCAGTTCGACGACCGACAAGCCTGCGAGCCCCGAAACGCTCATGTTTAAGGCTCCGCCGAAAACCATGAAGTTTATTCCGGGCAAGCTTGTGATTATATCGGGCCCAGACAAAGGGCGCGAGTTTCGCATTGCAGGCTTTCCTCGTGAAGAAGACGACGGCAACGTCGTTACCATTGGGCGCGCCGATGTGCAGGGCCAACGCTCATTTGCCCACATTCAGTTGGGTGATACCTACCGGACCGTTTCACGTATCCAAGCCGAAATCATTCAGAAAACAAAGACCGATAAGGTCTATCTGCGCAATAAGAGCACCACAAACCCAACACAGGTAAACGAGCAACAGGTACCCCCTGAAGAAAGTGTCGAACTTACCAACACCGACACCATTCAGATGGGCGAACTGGTGCTTCGCTACGAGGTGTAAAACAAAAGGCCCCTTGCTGTGTGGGGCCTTGCTGTGTGGTTTCTGTTTGAGTGGGCTCATCATTGCATAGTTTTTGCACGGGCTTGTGCAGAAGCCGTGTGTATGCATCTGCCGATTCAAGCAGCCAGCGCCCTTCGACGCAACGGCTCTGGGCACAACGTCCCCCACCGCGTTATGGCACGCCCTATTTGTTCCCTTTGTCGTCTAACGTACCGTGCGGTTGTGCGGTCGCTACGAACCATTCACTGCACTTATGTCTGAAGCTACCAAGCGCTGCCCATTCTGTCACGAAGAAATCCTGGCCGCAGCGCGCAAATGCAAGCATTGTGGAGAGTGGTTGGAAGACCCACCCACAACCACAACAAGTATCCGTAATCCGGAAACGCTTGTCCGAGATGCCCTCGATGAAAAGTATGAAATCGAGAAAGAGCTCGGGCGCGGCGGTATGGCGATCGTTTATAAGGGCAAGCAACGAAGCCTGGGGCGCGATATTGCTCTAAAAGTCCTTCCCCAGGGAGTTACACATGATCGCAAGATGCTTAAACGCTTCCACCGTGAAGCGCAGTCCGCCGCAGGATTGCAACATCCAAACATCGTTACGATCTATGATGAAGGCGAGCTCAATGGCGTCCACTTCATGGCCATGGAGTACTTGAGCGGACGCGACCTGCACGAGATGGTGCAAGAAGACGGCGTGCTCCCAAGCAATGAGGCTGTTACTATTCTCGCCCCTATTGCAGATGCGCTGGCCTATGCTCATGAACAGGGCATGGTTCATCGTGATGTCAAAGGCTCAAACGTGATGATCACGGATGTTGGGCGTCCAGTGCTCATGGACTTTGGTATTGCCTACGCATCCTCCGAAGCTCGCCTCACCCAAACGGGTACGGTGCTAGGTACTCCCGAGTATATGAGCCCTGAGCAGGCCCGTGGCACCGAGGTGGATGCCCGTAGCGACTTGTACAGCCTAGGCGTTGTGCTCTACGAAGCCCTCACAGGCACGCTTCCTCACTCAGGAGGGCATCCGATGAGTGTTGTGTACAAAGTGCTGCACGAACCGTACACGCCCCCTCGTGAGCTTCAGCCCGACATTCCGGAGTGGTTAGAGCAGGTCGTTGCTCGCTGCCTCATGAAAGAGCCTGAAGATCGCTTCGAATCATGTGCCGCACTGGCCGAAGCGCTAGAAAGCCAAGATCCGGGCGAGTACGTCGAAATTCCTTCTCCTTCCGACGACAGTGAAGAACCCGAAGCGGGTCCCATTCGCCTCGGAGATGAAGATGGCGGCAATGATCCTCAACCGGCTCAAACCCAGATCTTTCAGTCAAAAGAGGCCCCTGCAGAAGGTACCAAGACCGAAAGCACTCCCAGTGAAGCCGACACGACCACCAATGGAGCCGCCTCTTCAGGTCCACAACGCCAAAACCTGAGCATTGTGCGCACCCTGGAAGGCACCGCCGACTGGGTCAACGCTGTTGCGTTCTCGCCCGATGGTCAGTACGTCCTCGGAGGCGGGCAAGACAATCAAGCGCGCGTATGGGAGGTCGTATCTGGACGCGACGTGCAAACGATCAATGGACTCGATGGACATCCCATCGCGATCGACCTGGCCTCTAATGGAGACACTCTCCTCACGCTTACATCTGAAAGCACCCTGCAACTGTGGGACCTGGAAACAGGCGAAATGCGGCATCAACTCGAAAGCACGCCGAACTCGGTCCTCACAGCGCGCTTCTCGCCCGATGGCAATCGCATTCTGGGCGGTGCCGGACAGGGCGGCACGCTCCGTATCTGGGACGTAGACTCTGGGGAACCGGAGTTCACCTTCGATACCCACGAAGAACCGGTCTTCTCCGCCGCGTTCTCTCCTGATGGCTCCCGCGTCGTTACCGGCACGGGCCAGGGGGCCTTGCGCATATGGGACGTTCAATCAGGTGGGCAGGTCATGGAACTCGATACCAGCGACTGGGATGCAGCGTACGTCTTCTCGGTCGCCTTCTCGCCCGATGGGCAGTACGTCCTCTCAGGAAGTGACGACATGACCGCCCGTCTCTGGGATGCTAACACAGGCAGCCTGGTGCGTACCTTCGACCAACACGATGGGCTCGTCATTGCCGTCTCGTTCTCTCCAGACGGGCAATTTGCCATCTCGGGCACGAGCAACCTGAACGTCTGCCTCTGGAAAGTAAGTGATGGCACGCTCGGTTATCTGTTCAAAGGGGAAAGCGGCGAGGGCGTTAGCGCTGTTGACTTCTCGCCTGATGGACGCTACGTCCTCTCGGGCACCAAAGAACGCGGGATCCGCATGTGGACGCCCTAAGAGCCTGTTTCGACTTCTTGCACTGGGCTGCTCGCACTCGCCATAAAACCCGAACAGGTTTCAAAACGGCAAATCGTAAGATGGGGCGTCGGGGTCAGCATCGTCGGGGTCAGCAGGCAGCCGCGCCGACGGGTCATGCTGTGGATTTCGGCTCTTCTCGTTCCTTCTTGGGGCCGGCTTTGATGCGTGCAAAGAGCCGTTCCAGGTCAGGTACGTCGATGAGACCCTCGGCCTGTTCGGTCTGGAGGTCGGCCAGTACGTGCTGCCACAGGGCCGCGTTGCTCAGTGGCTCGTTCGGGTCGAGGTAGCCCTTGGCCTCAAGAAAGTTTTCCAATTCGTCGGCTTTGGCGCTATGGAACCGGTGCGTGCGCTCATCCTGGCGCGTGCGCAGTTCATGAAGCAGTGCCTCGGCATCTCCGTTCAGCTCGGCCGCCAGTTCGCTTACGCCATCGATGAAGTTGGACGATACAGCGCCCGACTGCTCCAGCGCAGCGCGGTCGACCGGCATGCCGCGTCCGATTGACCAGGCGTCTTTCCAGGCGGATACGGCCTGCACCCGTGCCCGGATGCGGGGTAGCGGCTCAGGCTGCGCATCCCTCTGAACAGGCGCCGCGGTAGAAGCGGTCAGGGCATCGAGTACACCCGACCCGCCACGCTGTGCGAGGGTGTCGAGTTGGCCCCATCGCAGGGTACCCTGTTCGAGGAGGGCGTGGAGCAGTGGAACGTGTTCGACAAGGTACCACAGATGCAGGGCCGGTACGGGGTCGCGGGGCGTCCAATGCGGGATGTCGAGCGCGGCGCCGTATGCGTCGTGGTCGGTGGTAGAGGGGTCGGGCAGATCGGCAGAAGCGGTGGGCCGGGGCCGTACGGGCAGCTGCGCAGGCGATGCAGGCGATGCCGGGGGCATTCCATCGCCGAGCGGGATGGTCGTAAAGGGCACCGAATCGTCATCCTGCAGACGCGCAGTCCATTTGGCGACCTCGTCGCGCTGGGCGGTCAGGTAGAGGATCTGACGTCCTTGTGCGCTGATGGTGCGCACGGCATCGATGATCGCGTCGGCACGGGTGTCGTCGCTGTTGGCGAGGGTCTCATCCAGCACGAGGGGCAGGCGGTAGTGCGTCTCTTGCGTCTCGATGAACGCCATGCGCACGCAGAGCAGCAACTGCACGCGGGTGCCGCTGGAAAGGGCGTTGAGCGGACGCTCCTGGTCGTGCACGGTATCGAGGGCTCGAAAGAGGCTATGCTCCGCGTCGATCCGCAGTTCGTAACGCCCCTGGGTAACCTCGGCAAAAAGCTCTCGGGCCCGGCGGAAGACGGGCGGCAGATCTTGATCGCGGGTAGCAGTGCGCACGTGGTCGGCGAATACCTTTCCGAGCGCACGTTCGGTGTCGCGGGTGCGCATGCGGGCCAGGGCATCGCGCGTCTGGCGATATCGGGCCTGC
>CAZZCI010000038.1:0-13410 GCA_964653015.1 uncultured Rhodothermales bacterium | reverse complement strand
TCCGCGACCTGCAGCGTGCTCAAATCCTCTGGATCCAGGTTCTGGTCGAAGGCACCGGCTCGGGCATTACGTACGGCGCGGAGTCCATCTTGCAAGTTTGTGTACGCCGAGGTCCATGTGCCCCCATCGGCCGGGAGAGAAGCAGACGCATCAACGAACACGGTTTCTGTCATCGGGGCCCGTCCGCCTTCATAGGCCCCCATATCAAGATCATCGCCAAGCACGCGGTCATTGCCGTCAATGTCGGTAGGCAGGAAAGGGCCTCCTTCACCTGGGTCGTTTGGCAACAGATCGGCATCAGCGCGGTCTATGGCGGCAGAGGCCCAGTTGAGCCGCAGATCGCCTGCTGTAGTGGGGGTGTTCGTAGCGGGTGTGTCGATAGGATCGAGAAAGAATGGCGCGCCGTCTATGTTGTTGCCGTCGTTGATGCCAAGAGTGGTATCCCATGCACCGCCCTCGAACGCTCCTTCGATGAGTGTGTGTGTAAAGAAGAATCCTGCTTCTGGATCTGCCGTGCCGCCAACCTGTGAGGCACTGTCGCCTGCATCATTTCCGGCAATGATATTTTGTTCTGCAGAGAAAACTACACTCCCTAACGTGGATTCTTCCATCTCATAGTACACCCCACCCCCTTCCGTTTCAGCGTAGTTGCCATGAACGGTGGCATTAATCAAACTGCCTCCACCCGTTCCATTGCGCACCACCTCCACGTAAAGTCCGCCCCCCTGATCGGCCCGGTTGCCACTTAGTACCAAATTGCCTGCGGTCACCCTTGCAATCGTCGGCGGAGTTCCGGTGTCCTGGTTATCAGAACGCACGAAGAGTCCTCCGCCTTGGCCGTTGGTTTCGTTTCCTCGGATACGCACGTTGCGCATCGTAGGAGAGACCTGGGCTCCTGATTCACCTATTGACGCTAGATAGACACCGCCTCCGGCTTCTTCGGCAACATTGTCTTCAATGATGAGATTTTCGAGCCGTGGCGAGCAACGGCGCACACAGGCAATACCTCCACCAACGCTCTGCGAAAGATCGGGTTGGGTTTCTCCGCTTCCATTGGCATTCCCTCCTCGGATGGTAAATCCATCTAGCCGAGGTGAGAAGACTTGATCAAAAATGATGACGTGGTAGCTATTGCCATCGAGCGTACCGCTCTGGTTGATGTCGCCACTAAGGAGGGTAGCCGTCGGATCTACCGGGGTGGGACGATCATCAAGGCTTGTCTCATTGCCCACAAATCCGCCATAGATTGAGACGCTTTCTATGGATTCATCGATAACAAAGGAGGAATCGCGGGCTGTCTCGTCTTCAATTGGCGGGGTATATGTGCCTTGCGCGACCCAGATTTCGCTATCTTCGTCGGCCGCTTCGAGCGCAAGCGTCAGTTCAGGGTAGGCGGTGCTCCACGACGTTCCATCAGCATCGCCAAGCCCAGCTGGTGAGTTGGCATCGACAAAAATTTGAGCAGAGGCTGGATACGCCCCCATGAGCAGGGCCCCCATGAGCAGTCCAGCACACAGCATCTGTCTACAGCGCACCCGTATTGATGCGCTGCCGCTTACACGAAATGGAGCGAGCACAAAGCGTAACAACCAAGACATACGGAGCGAGGGGTTTGGAAGACAAGCACAAACCGCTTGACGAACGGCGGAGCATTAAGGTTTAGCATTCAGGGCGCTGGGGCTGGAGGATCAGGCGGAGGCGGCAACTCATCACGCGGAACGTCTATATCGGTACCTGGGGTGCGTTGAATTTCGTCGATTAAGTCGTCTATGGGCAGGTGTCCTCGTCCCATGTTATTGAGACGTTGTTGGAGCAGAAGCGCCGCCAGCTCTTCGCCGGTAGGCCGGGCCGCGTTGGAAAGTGCGTTCTGGGCGGTGCCGCCGCCTGCACTCATCGACTCAACGGATTCTTGGCGAGCGGCGGGAGCTTCAAATGCAGGATCCAGCACCTGTGCCTGCTGATAGTGCCGTGCGGCCGCTTCGAAGTTGCCGCGGTCTTCCTCTTGCAGGCCGCGGCTAAACGCCAAGAAGGCATTCAGGTCATTGGTAGGAGGCTCTTCGAAGGCCGCCCGCTCTTCAGATGTTAGCTCTACATCAAGGGCATCAAGCACCTGTGCCACCAGCTCTTTCTGAAGTTCAAACAGGTCGCTTAAACTGCCCACCTGGGTAGGCATATCGGGCGCATCTTCCCCATCGAGGGTAACCATCGCCACATCCATGCGGATGTCTTCGGTTTGGGTCACCCGAAAGGAGCCGCCAAGGAGCCGCCCAGCGCCTAGCAGTTTTCCTACACGAGGCGCGGTATCCCCATCGATATAGTCGGTTTCAGCAAGGGCCAACTCATCAAGCAGCGCTTGCAATCGAATGCGTTCTACGATGCGCAAGGCTTCTATCTGAGCCAGATCGGTAATCATCATTTCTGCCAGCCCGCGCCCCAGCGGTTCATATTGCTCGGACACTCCTCGATACCCGAGGGGCATTACCGCCATAACATCCATCGAGGGCGTGGTATCGGCAAGGTCTTCTTCCTCATCGAGAAGCGCCCGTAGTTCGTCGCGCGCCTGCTTGCGCACCATCGACTCGTAGCGTCCCTCCATTAGGCTACGGTAGCGCGACTCTTTGGGCACCTGATCGTACTTTTCAAAAAGATTGAGGGCCTCATCGAGGCGATCCGTACGCTCGTTCGCTATGCCCAGGTAAAAGAGTGTTTTCGGGTCGGTATCGTCTTCTTCGTATGCGCGCTGCAAGACCTCGCGGCCCTGCGGGTCGCGCTCGGTACGCACGTAAATCACCCCTAGATCGCGCAATGCCTCAGCATTAGACGGGTCTTCGCTTAGGCGTTCTTGCAGGGCCTGCTCCTCCGAAGCATAATCGGCAGGATCCGTGCTATATGATACATCCGACGTAGCACATGCCCCCATGGCAACAACCACGCCGAGGGCAACCATACTGTGTAAAACGCCGCGTAGCAACGTAAGCATAATTCATAGGGGAGGTGAGCAGATGACCGAACGCAGAACCTGTTCTGGTTTGTTCTTTCCTATAGGCCGGAAAGGGCCCACGGTGGAGGACTGCAGTCACTTCTACGGCCTTCCACCGCGTCCCTCTCTTTGCCTTAGCAACTCCAACTTAGCAATTCTCGTTTTCGCTTGCCGAACGAGAATTGCTGGATGAGATTCTTCAGTCAATGAATGGATGCAGCATCAGCGACATGTCTTCGTCGCGGAGGCTTCCACTCAAAGCAAGCACGGGGCGCAGGCTTTCGGCTTTTCGCACCGCGTGGGCAAAATCGCCATCGTGAGTCGTTGCTTCCATGAACTTGTCGAATGCGCCCTGATAGTCGCCTGACTCTAACCGCTGAAGTCCTTCGGAGTAGGCGAGCATGGCTTCAAGCGAGTTGGTTTCTTGGGTGCCTGCTGGCTCTTCGGCGTCGCGTGCGTCAAGCTCTACATTAATTGACCCAGACACCTTATTGCTGAGCTCTTCGATGAGTGTAAAGAAGGCATCTGCCTCGCCTGTCACTTCCTCACCCAGGATAATCTCGCCTGTTTCTACCTCTACAACACGAGCCATCAGGCGCATATCATCCTCATGTACGATGAAGCTACCGAACACGACAGCGTTTACGCCAAGCAGTTCGCCTGTGCGCACAGCCGTTGATTGATCGACCACAGAGGCATCGCTCTGCAAGTCAATCTCGTTGAGCAGCCATTGAATGCGCTCGCGCTCAACCACACGAAGGTCTACCCCGCCATTCATGTAGTTAATCATCATAGACGGAAGGCCTTTGCTAAGCCCTTCAAACCGTTCACGATCGTCGATCGAGTTGTTTGCAAAATCCATGACGGCGAGGGTTTGCAGCCCCGGATCGGCTCGTTCAACTTCGTAGCTGCCTTGCACGTCACTCCGCACATCATAGTAAATGTTGATGAGCGGTGGCGGCTCTTCATCGGCATCTAGCTCAACAATTGGAGGTTCTAACTCAATGAGCGCAGCCATTGCTTCGCGTGCCTCTTCTTCATTGTCTTTGGCAATGTGTGAGCGCCCAAGGTACCGAAAGGCTTCGATACGCATTTCTGAGTCGTACGCATCTGAGTACGCAATCTCAGAAAAGAGCTCAATTGCCCGATCATAGTCGGCAAAGAGGTACTCATCTTTGGCCTCCTCCAATAGGTCGTGCTGCTCGGTGGTATCCTGTGCTCCAACTGGAGTAGCCAGGAGCCCCACGAGCCCACCCATAAGAAGCATGGCTGCTACGTACGAGCAGAGTGATAAGGAAAAAATTGCAGAGCGTGTGTTTGTTTTCATAGCAGGCACCTCTTGCTTCATGGTCTATCTAAAGACAATTACGGAAAAAGAAGTCAAAATTTCCAGTGGGGACGCGCCTAAAGCGCAAATGCGTTACAGTAACTACGCTGATTTTTGCTGGGGATTGTTGCGTTTCCCTTTTTACCCTCCAGTAGAACCAATTGGATTGTCGCAGCCAATCAGACGTGCACCTCGATCATACCGTCGTACGATGGCATGTCTCGGCCCCTACTTACAATGACAATGTTAACACCCCTTTTGTGTGCCTATTTAATCAACAAACGTGATTAAATGCTCGGTCTCCACAAATGCCGGTTCAATCGTTACAGTATAATCGTACCCGGAAAAGGTGGCACGCTCTACTTCTTCGCCTCCTTCCAAAACACGGACCCGCCCTCCATTGAGAAGTCGATCCTCCCGCTCAACACGAACTTGGATGTCATGATCTCCGGGTGGTAGATACATCCGATCTGTTCGCGTAATGACTCCGGTGTTTTCGCCATTAATCCAGACCGCCCCCCAGGGTTCACTATTCACAATAACAGGGTGTTCAAAAAAACACTGCAGAGCGTCGGTCTGATTGGGCTGCAGGTGTACTGTGGTTGTTACGTCTCCATACTCGGGATGCGTGCACCGCACCTCGTGCGCACCAGCGACCACCTCAAACTGCCCCTGCCCCTCATGCGAAACCCCGTCAATCGTAATGGTGCCGGTTGGCTGGGCTTCTACAGTCACCGTTGAGAAGGCGGCTTCGGGTTCTGTCTCGTCAGGCGAATCAACAGCAGGAGACTCATCAGGCGAATCTGCGCTTGGGGGCACAGCATCTGCTGTAGTAGGAGAGGGGGCCGCTTCGTCGGCTTCTTCACGGGTTAACGCGGCCGATATACTCACCACCCCCTCATCGCTTGATACGTTTAGTGTAGTATCATAGGGAACGTACCCCTGTCTTTCTATGCGTATTTCGTGGGTGCCTGCGGACACACGCACCTCGTCGTCAAGGGGAGTCTGGCCAATCGACTCGTCATTCACAAACACCGTGGCTTCATGCGGGCTGGTTCGAATCCCCAATCGCACTTCGGCCTCTTCTAGTGTGATGTTTTCAAGCACATAGGCTTCATCTTCAACCGCAAAGGAGGTATCTACAGCTGTATACCCCTCTTTTGCAATCCGCACATTCGCAAATCCAGCAGCTAATCCGACGTCAGATAGAGGCGTTGTACCCACAGAGTCGCCGTCTACAAACACCGTGGCCCCCTCGGGGTCGGTGGCTACTGTAAGGCTACCACTGGCTCCTCCTATGCCCCCGAATGCCCACCACAGTCCGCCCAGAAGCAGCAGCGCCGCCGCTACGCCCCCAAGGAGCCTTGAACGCGACAGCAGCCCCGCTTCTTTTGAGGAATCGTCTGCATCGTCTTCCAATACCCCTTCAAGAGCACCCGCCTGTGCGCCGTTCTGGTCGGCCTCGACAGAAGGTGTATCGCTCGTATCGGGCACCGATGTGGCTGTGGCAACAGACGTGTTTACCTCAAACTCTGGATCTGGAGGTGATTCCTCATCGTTGGCGCGCAGTTGGGGCCCCGGCAATGTCGGCTCAGGAGCGGCGTCTTGCGCCTCAAACTCCTCAATAACCGCCATCATTTCATCGGTACTCTGATAGCGATTTTTTTGGCGTTGCGCCGTCGCCGTAACAATCAGTTCGACCAGTTCCTCGGGAAGGTCCTCGGCATACTCAGAAGGTGGCGGCAATTTGCCTTCGACCACCTTGCGCATGATGTCGAAGTCCGTCTCTTCTTCGCTGAATGGCAGCCGGCCCACCAGCATCTGATACGCCACCATGCCTAATGCGTACACATCACTGGTGTAATCGACCTCGGAGATGTTTGAGATCTGCTCAGGCGACATGTACTTGAGCGTGCCCCCCTGCCCGCCTTGCGTTACTGTTTTACCTGTATCTTGCTTACGCATTTTGGCGATACCAAAGTCGGTAACTTTCACCACATCATCCGGCGTAAGCATGATGTTGGCCGGTTTGATATCGCGATGGATCACCCCTGCGCTGTGAGCATCTGCAAAGGCGGTAAGCATTTGCTTAAGAAGCGGAAGCGCTGCATCGAGGGGCATAGGCCCATCTTGCACACGGTCTTCGAGCGTTCCACCCGACACATACTCCATCACAATGAGCAATCCAATATCGGTTTCTCGAAGGGCATACACGCGCACGATGTGCGGACTGTCGATACGGGCTAGCGCACGCGCCTCGGCCCGAAACCGATGCAAGAACATGTCGCGGTTGGCCTGCGACGGGTTCACGCGCTTGATCGCAACAGGGCGCGACAGGTTCACATCTTCTGCCTCGTAGACCACCCCCATGCCGCCGCGCCCAATGACGCGCTGGATCCGATATCCATCAACAACTTGTCCGATTGCGGCATCATCCATAACGTGTGATTTACTGCAGTAGGGCTACCCTGTTTGTGCTACGCCACGTACGGCCTCAACGTAACCGGCGCAGCAATTGGGCAGCCGCTAAGCTGCGGTGTGGCGTCAATAGTTTACGTAAACGGGTGAGTGTAAAAGTATACAGACAAGCCTCGGTCAGGTGTCATCAGAACGCACTTCCGTAATTTCGTCTTTCTGCACGCCCCATGAGTCGGCCATCCGGTCGAGATACGCCTCGGTGAACGCCGGACGGAAGAGTTCTTTTTCGATTTCGCTCTTCGACTTTTCATTAAGCAGCTTCCAACGCCGATACAGCGCCTTGATGGGCGTTGCCTGATCGCCACTGCCAAAGACTTTGGTGAAGATGCCTTCGCCGGTGGCATGGTCATATGCTGCAGCAGGGCTCAGATGATCAATCAGCGCATCACTTCCCTCACCTACAGCCGCTTTATACCCACTAAGCAATGACACCTCGTGCCACACCAATGTATCTACGGCCTCTTGCAAATGCTTGATGCGCTCCGCGCGATCGGCACCTGATACGGCATCGTCGAGCAAATGGCGACGAAGCTCTTCTACGCTCGATGCTTGCAAGAATGCTTTTTCAGGAGGATGCACGACTGTGTTTCCGCTAAACTCACGCCAGAACTTGCGCGGAATGCTTGTCATCCGGGCAACAGCTTCAAGAAGCACCTCTAGCACGTCGTCGACATGCGCTGGCACCGACTCGGTATCGGAAACAGCGGGAGCATCTGTAGCATCTGTAGCATCGGCGGACGGCGCTAGCGCGTCTTCCGTTGCCATGTCCACAAAATGCTCCATCACGCGATGCTCGCCCACCCTTGCGCCACTTACACGACTGTCGAGCACTTCGGTGAGGGTACGCTTCAGTTCGCTGTCGCGCATGTCGGGAGGCGCATAGGTGTAGGTTTCCACCATACCTTGCAACGCCCGCTTAAGTTCGCGCGCATGCCGCTCGAATGGATTTGGCTCTTCATCCGACTCATCAGCAAGGGCCGTTTGCTCTGACGACGGCATAAAGAGTGGAACGAACTCCACCTGGAATCCTCCTAGCGAAAACACATCGCCGCTTTTCAACGTGTACATCTCTCCTTCTTCGAGCTTGCGCCCATGCACGAACGTATGGTTTTTGCTGTTTAAGTCGCGGAGCTTGTACTCGCCATCGGCCTGAACAACCTCGGCGTGATGCTGACTGATTTCTTGGTCCGGAAGCGTTAGGTCGTTATCGCTAGATCGGCCAAGTTGAATCACATCTTGCTCAAAGAGGTAGTCGGCAGGCTCTTTATCCGCATCGTTTTCCCGAACAACTTGAAGTTTGATAGGCATATACAGTGGGCGGTTGAGACAGTTAAACGACGTAATGATGCATCAAGCAACCGTATTCGCTAACACACGGCGATGCCACGCGACAACGCAATTGCTTCGGGCATGCGCACTGCCAACAAATACGCAGTGTGCTGCATACGGGCTAACGTTCCATAGATCCTACTGACACGCTGGTACACGTTCAGCAACGTATGTGCGAAACAAAGAACGTGTTGTATCGCTGATATGCAACGTCCGCACGAGAAAGTTAAGAACGAGGGGTTGGATTGCACCTCTACGCTGCTTCCCCCCTTTCTCATGATCCCGGTATGCAGGGCTGTTTATATACGCGCATCTGCCTTTAGAAGGCGGACAGGCTTCTTTTCATGCCCGTGTAGATAGCACTTGAAAACGTAGCACACCACATGTACCTACACGATCGAACGGCGCTGCTGTTGCTAGCACATAAACGGCCCAAAAGACAACCTATCAGCACACGTACTCTCCCCCGCCTCACATGGCCACAGCCACTTCGCCCCGCCAGGTTCTTCGATCCGTTTTTGGATACGACTCGTTTCGCCCTTCCCAAGAGCCGATCATCCGCCGTGTTGCCCGCGGCGATGATGCGCTCGTGGTGATGCCTACCGGCGGCGGGAAGTCGCTCTGCTACCAGATCCCGGCCCTCCTTCGCAACGGCGTAGGCATCGTTATATCGCCACTCGTTGCGCTGATGCAAGACCAGGTCGCCGCGCTTCAGCAGGTCGGTGTCGAAGCAGCCTGCCTGCATGCAGGACAGTCGTACGAAGAGCGGCGCCAGCTTCGCAATGCCCTGCGGCAGAACCATCTCGACCTGCTCTATGTGGCCCCCGAGCGGGTCACACACCCGTCGTTTGCCCAGCTGCTCGACCGCGCTCCCATTGCGCTGTTTGCCATTGACGAAGTGCACTGCATGTCGCAGTGGGGCCATGACTTCCGCCCCGACTATCTCGACCTGGCTGATCTGCGCACCCGCTTTCCAGAGGTGCCGCTCATCGGAGCCACCGCCACGGCAGACACCGACACGCAGGCCGACCTGCTCGACCGGCTGAAGCTGGACAGAGAGGCGCTCTTTGTCACCGGATTCGACCGCCCCAACATCCGCTACACCGTTACGCGCAAAAACCGCCCTAAACGCCAGTTGCGCCGTTTTATTCAACAGCACCATTCCAACCACGCGGGCATCGTGTATTGCCGCACGCGTAAGAAAGTAGAAAGCACCGCCGAGTGGCTGAGCGAGCAGGGCATCCGCGCCGTACCGTACCATGCGGGCCTGTCGGATACAATGCGTAGCGACCATCAGCAGCGGTTTCTGCACGAAGATGGTCTCGTGGTAGTAGCTACGGTTGCCTTTGGCATGGGCATCGACAAGCCGGATGTGCGCTTCGTTGCGCATCTCGACCCGCCCTCTACGCTGGAGGCCTACTACCAGGAAACCGGACGCGCAGGCCGCGATGGGCGTCCCGCTAACGCGTGGATGACCTATCGCTATGGAGATATCGTGCGCCTCCACCAGTTTTTAGATCGCAGCGAGGCGAGCGACGACCACACATGGGCACAACGCCATAAGCTGAATGCGCTCCTGGGGTTCTGCGAAACGACCGACTGCCGCCGCCAGGTGCTGTTGCGCTATTTTGGCGAAGAAGCCCCCGAGCCGTGTGGCAACTGCGATACATGCCTGCATCCGGTCGACACGTGGGATGGCAGCGTGGCGGCCCAGAAGGTGCTCTCCTGCATCGCCCGCACCGGGCAGCAGTTCGGCGCGGGGCACGTTACGGATGTGCTCTTGGGCCGCAACACCGAAAAGATTCGGCGCTACGGTCACGACCGCCTTTCGACCTACGACATCGGCGACGAACTCAACAAGAAGGGCTGGAAGTCGGTGATCCGTCAGCTTGTGGCCGCCCGCTTCCTTACCGTCGATGTAAGCGGATACGGCGCGCTGAAGCTCACCCCAGCGTGCGAATCCGTACTGCAGGGGGAGGCAACGGTCGAGCTTCGCAAAGACACGAAGAAGCAAACGCGATCGGCAGGGAATGGTCGCTCGTCTTCAGATGCTCCTGACTTGCCCGACACTCCCGAAGCGCGGGCGTTGTTTGAGGCGCTGCGAGAGAAACGCACTGAACTGGCACAGTCGCAGGGCGTCCCCCCGTACGTCGTCTTCCCCGACCGCACGCTCATCGCAATGGTGCGCGAGCGTCCGACCACCCGCGCGGGCTTTGCCGACCTACACGGCGTAGGCACCGTCAAACTCGACCGCTACGCCGATGCGTTTTTGCCGGTGATTAAGAGTCATCTGTGAGCCGAATCAACCATCCACGCAAGCTGCTTTATTGTACGGTTTGGTCTTTTCTGTCTTCTAAACACACGCAGACATCTCCCGACACACAAAAACCCGCCCCCAGCACGAAGCTGAAGGCGGGCTATCAAAAAAGCAGCACGTTCACGCTATGTGCTCTTTTTGACTGACCGGGTTAGTCCAGCGCGTTGTCGATCAGGCGTTGCAGGTGCGCGGTGTGGGCTTGCGTTTCTGCATTGCCTGCCGGGCGCGTATCGAGCAGATCCTGAATGCTCTGTAAGCTACGCAGCGCTGCCGAACGGGCAATGTAGTCGTAAAACACGCCCTCTTCGTCGTCAATGATGGAGGCGAGGCGGTCTACATACTCCACCTGCAGATGCTGACGAAACGTGTTCACGTTGGTCGTAGCATCGTCCTCAAAGATGGCATCGGTGAGGTCGTCCATGTACTCGGCTACCGGGTACTCATTGCCGTACAGACGCGAATCGGTCATGCGCCTGAGCACGGTGGAGTGAAGCAAGTGCGCCAAAACGATGCGCTGCATGTTGAGCGCACGGCTGTGGATCTTCGGGTCTTCGGTACCCCCAAAGAAATCAAACCCGCGACGCTGCTGCTGCAGATAGTTATAGATCTCATTGGGCACATCAAAGGCATCAGGGGCAAACAGATGAGTGCGCAGCGTTTCAAGAGCCGCCTCTTGCTCATCGCGAGGAACCGGCGTGTAGGGCTGCGTCGCGTCGGTTTGACCCACCACAGCGCGTTCGCGATACACCCCGCCGACATAGCGCGACACGACGTTCATGGCGTTTGACATTTCGCCCGTCAGGATCATGTACGCGTTCAGCAGCGGTTCGTATGTTTCGCCGGGATCGCTATACATGTCGAGCAGATCGTCCATCGTTGTGTCGATGATTTCAACACGCTGCTCGCTGTACGTCATCGGGTCGTCAGACAGCGCGTTGATCATCACACGGGGGTCGATGCCCCGTCCGGGCGCCCGCATGTCGTCGGCATCGTTGCCAAAGGCCAGCGCGGGCTCGGTGGAGCGGTCGAGGTGAGCAGCACGCGCGTCTTCATCATCGAGATCCGGGTCGTATCCAAACGCAATGGCCCAGATGTCATACGGTCCGACGTGATCCATGAAGAAATGCTCTTGCGTGGACACATCGTCGGTCAGGTGGACAGCAGGGTAGTCCATGATTGAACCAATGAGTCCTTGCTCGGCGATGGCGCTCGGGTCTTCAAGCTCCTCGGGCGAGAGCAGGTTGTGCGACTGCATGTTGTGGTTCAGGCCAAGCGTGTGTCCCACCTCGTGGATGATGAGGTAGTAGAGCGCTTGCTCGAAGTAATCGGTGATTTCCATTTCGGAGGCACCCTGCGCCTCCAACACTTGCATGCCGGTCAGCATGTTTTGCTGCATCGTATGCCCCGCTGTGCAGCCATCGTATTCAGATGGTGTCATGGCCGCGTGATCGTCGTGGTCATGATCGGTGTCGAGCACAGTTTGGGCCCAGGCTGGCAGTCCGGCAATGTCAAACAGCTCTTGCTGCTGGATGCGGTTGGTGAGGTAGACAAACTCCAGCATGATGTCGGCGCCAAGAATCTGGCCCGTACGTGGGTTCACAAAGCTGGGGCCGTAGCCGCCAAATGGAGGCTGCGGAGAGGACGTCCACCGCAACACGTTGTACCGCACATCGCCCGATTTCCAGTCGGCATCGTCGGGTTGTTCACGCACCTCGATGGCGTTTTCGAATCCAGCTGCCTCAAACGCTTCGTTCCAGGCCAGCGTGGCATCGCGAATGAGCGGGCGCAGCTCTTCGGGCGTCGTGTTTTCGATCCACCACACAATCGGCTCAACGGGCTCCGACAACTCAGCATCCGGATCTTCTTTCTCCAGGTGCCACCGGTTAATCATGTCGCGATAGGGCGTTACATCGGTCGAGGTCTGGTCGTCTACCTGCTGCATGAAGTACCCCACGCGTTGGTCATCGAAGCGTGGCTCGTAGTCGTTATCGGGCATCTTCAAGAAGCTGTGCTGCACCACCACCCCTACTGCACGCGGATCGGTGATGGCATCGCCTCCGCCCGACTGTGGGTAGGTGTCTGTAAACACATACTCTACCGAAATGTCGGTATTCTCTGGATAGCTGTTCACCTCCCGATACCGCGTTTTCTCGCGATCGAGGTTGCCCATACTGAACATGCCGGGAAACTGAATGGGCGACGGACTGGGCTTCACCTGATGCAGCGCCTCGCTCAAGAACACGTCATCTACGTCAATGAGGTAGCGTCCGCCGTTGGTCGTATCATCGGCAGCAATGGTTTGCGAAGCCAGCGTAGCCGGTGCAATGTTGGCGTCGGCAGCACGCGACAGCGGATTCTCAGGATCGAAGTAAAAAGAGGTGTTCACCTTCACAAACTTGATGCGGTCGTAGTCGCGCTCTAACCGAAACACTTCGTTGTCGCGAAACTGACCCCGAAAGTGGCCGGTACCGGGGGCTCCTTCCTCCGAGAAGGTAAAGTAAATGTACTCCTGCTCCAGCTGATCGTCTTCAATCAGCATTTGCAGCGACCCGTCGGTAGTATCCCGATACAGCGTAAAGAGGCCGTCCATCTCTTTCGATCCTTCAACGGCTTCCTCCACATCGGTAAGCTCTGGTTCATCGGGTTCTGGCGCCGGTTCGTCCTCAGCCTGACCCAGCGCAGCACATCCAGTGAGCGCCAGCACCAGTACAGTTATGAGTAAGGGTGTGCGTACAGCAGATAACATAAGCAGTCAAACAGATTCGCAAATTCGTGAAGGCAACAAAACGCTCCGGAATGTGGGGCGGAAGCGCCAATGTAACACTACAACATAGCTGTTGCGTACACAAAAACGGAAGCGCTATCATGAAAATCCAATTGGAACCTTCAGGGGAACACCCTATGCGCGCAACCTCTCTGTAACGCTTTTGCATCGGTGCCTCTTTTATGTGTATGGTGTACACATCCCCACATAAAACA
>CAZZCI010000037.1:5873-13593 GCA_964653015.1 uncultured Rhodothermales bacterium | reverse complement strand
GGCGCCGAACCGGGCATCAGTTCGCCGGAGTTGGAGGAATCAGACATGCGTTGTGCAGAGCGTTAGGTGTGATATGTGTTATCCTGTCTATAGTGTAACCAGTTGAGACGCCGATATCAATGTGTGAGAAACCTTCCATGGAAGATACGCAGAAACGCCCTGGTTTCTGTTTCTACATGGGTTGCATATTGGCCATGCAGCAAGTACTTTAACGTGAAGAAGGTTAGAGGTACACAATTTGCTGACCTCTGCTCTTTCCAGGGCCTCTTTGTGCACCTGTCCTGAATAGTTGCACAGCGTGTTGCCGATCTCTCTGCTTCTTTTTCCTGCTTCCGCCCCGTAGCTTCGTAGCCCGTTACACTGAGCGTCTCTCTGCGCACCTCCCTCTACGCAACTCATCCTACAGTATGGCACCACCTGCCTCTTCATCCCCTTCCTATGTGGCCGACCCCAATGTCTGCACCTGTGGCTCGGAGGCCGTTGAGCGCACAGGACGGTACGGAAACGTGCGGGTCTGTCCCGACTGCAGCCGGACCTGGTACATCAACCACTGCTGGCAGTGCAAGACGCACATCGATAGCCGCTCGCCCGACGTGTCTCGCTGCAGCGTCTGTGGGTGGTACCAGTGTGCCTCATGTTCTGCATGTAAGGAGGGATGCGAAGGTGAATCCAATCCGGTGATTTCGGCTTCCGACCTATTTCCCGATCCCATCAAGGTAGTCGGGCATATCGGTCGCCGTAACGTATCAGAGACCCACACCTCTCGTAACGACCGTAATGAGAGCCAGCAGCACTCGACAGAAGAAAAGGATGAGAACGAAGACGAGCCCGACCCTACAGCGCCCACTACGCCGGATGCTTTTGCTCACATCCAGTTGACAAACACCGGCGCAGAACAGATCGTCGGCGCTATCGGCGACGCGAACGCCGCGTCGAGCAAAGCCCATCGCCAGCGTCAGCAGGGCGAGCGCCTGCTCCACACGTATGCCTCCGAGGCAAGCGGCATGTACGTCGCCCGCATGAAGGATACGGATCAGGACACCGGAAAGCCGATCCTCTCGCTTCGTATCCAACATGAGGAGGAGTCAACGACGTTCATACTGGCCCCCAAGAAGGACTGCCTGCTCGTGCTGGGAGCTCGCCAGGAAGAGGCGCCCGAGCACGTCTACGAAAAGGAGGTGCAACTGCGCCTACTGGTGGGAACGAACGGGACACCGCCGATCTCCGAGTCGCTGTGGGAAGACATTCTCGCACTTGACACGCGCGATGAGCACCACCAGGAGGTTGAGCAGCGCCTGAAACAGTGGCGGGCGTATCTGTACGTCCAGAAGAAGCAAGCCGAGGAACAGCAGTTCGAGCTCGACTACGAGAGCGTCCGCCACCTGGACACCCTCGGTCGGATTCGGCTTGACCTGCCGAACCGATCGCGCCATGAACATGCCGACCGCCTTTCATCGGCGCGTGGAGAACGCATTTCGCTGTACACCGAGAATCCGGAAGGGAACAGCGGGCGTGCTGTGGCGCAGGCCGAGATCATCGGGTACAAGGCCAGCCAGCACAGCCTGACCATCGAGCTCTCGGAGGAAGATACCGATAACCTGGAGCGCGACTACCTGCACATCCCCCCTGAAGGCTGGATTCAACACAAAGCGTTTGGCACCCTCAGCATGGTGTGGCGCCAGGAGCGGGCCATTGAAACGCTCAAGCAGACCGGTGGGGCGATGCAGAACCTCGATCTGTTTCTGTTTGGAAGCGATGAGGAGATCGATCCGCCTCCCCTGGATCCGGTCGCTCCCATCCCCGAATCGGAGTGCCTCGACCCCGAGCACACAAACGAAAAGCAGCGGCTGGCCGTCGCGCAGGCCCTGGACTGCCCCGACATGTTCTTCCTGCAGGGGCCTCCGGGGACGGGAAAGACCACGTTTATCGCTGAGCTCTGCTACCAGCTCGGGCGGCGGGGCAAGCGGGCGCTGGTGGCCTCGCAGGCCAACCTGGCCGTCGACAATGCCCTCGGGCGACTGCAAGAGAGCCGCGATATCCTGGCGGTGCGCGTGGCCCGCGAAGACAAGGTGGATGCTGAGGGTAAGCCGTTCATCGGCGAACAAGCCGTGCGCACCTGGCTCCGTGGCGTCGCCGATCATGCCTCCCAGCGCATCACCGATCAGAAACACCGCCAGAAGGCCTACACGATCGCCCAGCAGAATGAGAAGGTGTTGAAGTCCTGGGCGCAGCAGACCTCTCAGCATGAGAAGCAGATTCAGGAGCTTCATACCAAGAAGGCCACCCTCAAAGACAAGTTGGAGACGACCCAGGAAGAGGCCGAACACACCCGGAAGCTCCACGCGGCCGTCGAGGATACCATCGACCGCTTATTTCCGATCTGGGATGAGATGTCCGAGACGCCGGACATGTCCTCGCCATCCCCCACGCAACAAACGGCCTGGTCGTCTCTGCCATCGCCGGTGCTTGAGCACTGGAGCGATGCGACACGGACCCTTCGGGCAACCCTCACGGAGTACGCCCCTGACCGCCCTGACCTCGAAACCCCGTGGGAGGTCTACCAGGCCCTCTGCCGGTATGAGGAGCGCTTGCATCCGGGCGGCGAGCTTGCAGCGAAGATACAAGCCGCCCAGCGCATCAGTCAGGAGACAGCGCCTCTTCAAGAGCGGGTGCGTGCAATCCTTACGTCCATCCAGCACGCCCAACAGCGCGTAGATGACGCAGAAACGCGAGCCCGCGCCCAGAAAGATGCTTTCGAGCGCATCTCCTCGATAGACCGCACGACAGATCCCGATCGTATCGACGGCGACCACTTCCCTGTGTGGCACGCGAGTGCTTCCCGGGTGAAGCGGGCGCGTGCCCTACACGCCGGGCGCCACAGCAGTGACGGAGCGCTACCTGACCAGTCCGCACGTGAGTTGGTCCACACCTGGAAAGACGCCGAGATCGGGGGACGTAGCGATGGCGCGCGCATGCTCCTTGAGAATTTGAGTATCGCTCTCACGAACATGCGCAAGCGCGCCCAAGCTCCGCGCGTCGGACGCCTGTACAAGCGGCGTATCCCCCCGGTTCTCGACCAACTCGATGACGCCATTGAAGACGTACAAGCTTCTATTCGTGGCCACGCCGACTCCCCGCTTGCCACGTCGATTCGTGACGAGATCCGATCCCGCGAGCGCAGCTTGAAGCGAGCGTATAACACGGCACGCGACCGGGTGAGAACGTGCAAACGTGCATTGCAGCAAACCCGGGAGAAGATCGATCGCGTGCGCGACGAGGTGACGCAGCATACCGACCAGATAATCGATCGCTTCGCCTCCCTGCTCGACGATACCGACCGCGCCGGGGCCACCGTAGCACATCGCTTCCTCAACTTGATAGACGCCCTCTCTCATCTTGAAAGCCGCTTAGGCGAGCGCCGCCAGTGGGTTGGTCAACAGAAGGACCGTCTCAAGCAGTCGACCGATCACGTCAAGACCCGCCTACGAGACACGTCCGACCAGCACCGCAGAAATGCCCGGAAGGCAGCGGCCAAGGTCGAGCGCTATGAGAAGTCGATCTCCGACACCGCGTCTCAACTGCAGCAGTTGCACCAGCGTCATACAGAGGCGCGCAAAGTGTGGCAGGAGTTGTGCACACTGGATCCGGATCTCCCTGATGAGGCTCTTCTTGAGCACCCGTCCGTGTCGTGGATCGATGACTACATTTCTGTCTCGGCAGACGTGGATGAGGATCGCATTCGCAAAGAACAGGAAATCATTTCCGACTGGAAGGAGGCCATCACCAGCGAAGATGGCCCCATCAGTGGCGGTCTTAAAGATCGTTTCTATCGCAATGCAAATGTTGTGGGCGTCACCTGTGCACGGGCGGGCAAACGCGACTTCCGCAGCGAGTACGGCGTGTTCGACACCGTAATCGTCGACGAGGTCTCGAAGGCCACGCCGACCGAGCTTCTCATGCCCGCTTTGCTTGGAAAAAACGTCGCACTGGTCGGCGATCACCGCCAGTTGGCCCCGGTCTTCGGACGCGAGGGCAATTTCGAGGCGGCTGCCGACCAATTGGGGATTGAGACCGACGATCTCAAAGAAAACCTACAGCGGAGTCTCTTCAAGGAGCGATTTGAGTACTTTGCGGACCAGGAACGCGAAGCGGCCCCCGACCAACAGCTTGCCGACAATGAATATCCGGGCCGCCGCACGTTGATGCTGACGACGCAGTATCGGATGCACTCTCAGATCATGGAGGGCATCAACCAGTTTTACGATGAGCAACTGGAGTTGGGCCAGCTCAAAGAAGACGGGGAGCTTCACCCGCTCGACGTATTTCGGCACCACAACCTCAACATTGAACCGTGGATTCGCCCCAATCGGCATCTTGTGTGGGTTGATACCCCGGTCGGCCATGAGTGGCAGCATACGCAAGATGGGTCTACCCGGTACAACCAAAAGGAGATGGAGACAACAATCCACATGCTGAAGGAATTGGCCGAGCAATACAGGCAGAACGAGGCCTTCAATCTCAGCATTGGCGTCACCTCTGTGTATGCATCGCAGGTCCAACACCTGCGTCGCCACATTCAGAAGATGGATCTGCCGCAACGTATGCGCGACGGACTTCGAATCAGCACGGTGGATCGCTTTCAGGGCATGGAGCGCGACATCATGTTCTTGAACCTCGTACTGAACCGGAAGAACCACCCCCCATCGAAGTGGCTTCGGACCCCCGAGCGCATTAACGTGGCGATGAGCCGAGCGCGGCGTCTCCTGGTTATCGTCGGTAGCAAGCACAACTACGTGGACGTGGACAACACCTCGCCAGCATACAGCAGATTTTTCGACGTGGCGCGTAAGTATGGCCACTATGTCAAAGCAAGCCTTATCGGTATACAGTAACGCACGCCTTATCGGCCCACCGTATGGAATGGACCCCAATTGATGTATCCGAGGCGCATCAGGACGCCCTTGGAACGTATGACGTTATCGCTGCACTGGAAGGATTCATTCCGTGGATTGAGGAGCAGGCAACGGTCTACTACCAGTCGGAACGCAAGCTCGACATGCTCGAGCAGTTTGTTGTTCGGTGCCTGGTTGAACTGGAGCCTATCCAGAGCCCGGCGGAGATAAGCGATATCCTGGGCCTGGGCAACGAGAAGTTCGTACAGCCCATTGTGGCCGAACTCACCCGGATGAATCTGATAAGCAGCACCGAGGACGGATTTCGGCCCTCTGACGAGCTGCGCAACGCCAACGAGAAGGGGGTATGGGTCGACCAGTACGACCGTGCCCTCTGGAGTGTCTGTAATCCCTTCACAGGCCGGCGCCTCCCCAAACGCCCCGGTTACTTCGAGCAACGAGACGTTGATGCGGGTGAGCTGCCGTCTGACAAGACCGGATTGCCTTCTCTGAAAGCATGGGCGACTGGGGATAGCGGTCCGCTGCAGGGTACAACGATTACCCGTGCCGAGATGGATCACCGGCAGCTGCTGTGGGAGCCGTTCGAGTTGCTCATCTTCGAGGACCACCATGAGAATACCTGGGGATGGGAGCCGTACAATCCACGCAAACAGCAAATTACTCGGGCCTATCGGGACGCCTGCAACGCCCTCGGAGCCACCGAGCGAGCCCATGACCTGCTATCTACGTTGGATACGGGCGAACCTGTCGCATCAGGCCAAGAGATCGAGGAGCGGCCCAGTGTCTCCCAAGCAATCCGCGAGGGACGCAACCTGGCGCAGCAAGAATATATTCGGCGGTACGGCACGACCGAGGCGGCCATTCGAATCAACGAGGCGATTCAGCAAGCCGAGCACGAGGTGCTGATTTCCTTTCCCTGGATCAAAGGCCCTGCACTGACCCGCGAACTGATGGACGCCCTGTCTTCAGCACTTGACCGGGGCGCGTATCTCTACATTGGCTACGGCATCAGCGAATCGCCACACGAGGAAGATAGCCATGAGGATGCCATACAGCGGCTTCGCGGGCTTGATGCGTCTTCGGAAGGACACAGCTGTGTGGTGTGGACCGGCGAGTCGCATGTAAAAGAGATTGTGATCGACCGGAACGTCTACCTTGGGGGCAGCTTCAACCGGCTCTCATTCCGAGGCGACCCCAATCGCAGAACCGGAAATGTACGCCGCGAGAGCATGATACACACGAATGCTGAAGCCGTAGCTGAGAGCAGTATCCGCGAGTTTGTCCCTATTCTGCGGGATGCGCTTGCAGCACAGATTACGCACTCAGCTGATGCGTCTTCGTCCCTCCAAACGGTCGATTCCTCGGAAGACCAATCAGCCAACGGTCAACTCGCCCTCCCGAAGTCCTACGCGCAATGGCGCAGAAGATGGCGGTCCCTCTTTCGTCTGGGTGCTCGCCCGCAAGACATCCAGGCCGCATTCGCTCAATTGCCTAACACTGGACGCAAGTGGGTCAATGCCGCCGACGAAATTTTAAGCGGATACCAGGATGGGGGCGACGTGCCTCCTGAAGCGGTATTCCGGGCTGTTGATGCCGCTCTTCAGAATGAAGAAATAGCGCTCACAGACGCAGCTCGAAGTAAGCTGCACGACCGGCTCCGTCAGTTTGTGTCAAATTGGAATCTTGAGGTGGACACAGAAGAGATCGTTGAGAAAGATTGAGGAGCAAGAGAGTGAGAGGCCCCAAGCCAAACGTGTAGCGTACCGGTATCAGAAAGCAGCTTCTCCCAGCACATATTTTTGCACATCTGCTGCTCTTACACTACATTAAATAGTCAACTTCAATCTTATCCTATCTTCCGAAACCGTATGTCATCTAAGACTTCCGAGGCCCCCAATCCCACAGATCGTCTCAAGGAATTTGAACCCGTGTCACGGCCCGAATCTGCTGAGTCCCCTGATACCGCCTTTGCGGACCAGTTCTTGAACGTATTCCGCCGTATGGCTAAGACGCAGTTTCGCGCTCAGCAAAAGGCGGATCTCTCTGCCCGCAAAGTGGAGGAGCATCTCTCTGCGCGCAGCGACCTGCTCGACAACCTGAAATCAGAGCGCGCCCAGTTTGAAGACCGAAACGAGCAGCTCCAGCGGTTTATCTTGGAAGTGATGGATCTCATTACAGGGTTCAAGAAAACCGCCGAGAGCACCGACAGTGCTGATATGCAGTCTGCTGCTGCCACGATGACCGAGACCCTGCAACAGAACATGAAGAAGATAGGCATGCAGGAGATTCCTGCTGTTGGTGAAGAACCAGATGGCATGTATCATTTTGTGCTCGACACAACCAAAGCTGAGCAGAAGAAAAACCAGGACCGTATTGTCGAAGTTGTGCAACCTGGCTATACGCTACATGGCGAGGTCGTCCGTAAGGCCAATGTTATCGTTGCTAAGTGATTGCCGTAAATGCAAGGCGCAGTATACCGGCCTCCCTTTTTCTTTTACAAGCAGTCTCTTGTTTTAACCCTCTACCCATCTCATGGCTTTTGTAGGCATCGACTTAGGCACAACTACCTCTGAGATCGCTATATACGAGAAGGATGACGGGCCACGCATCCTGCGCGATGTGCGTGGCAACGAAATTATAGACTCGTATTTCGGATTCGACAGCAAGACGAAAACGCCCGTCGTCGGGGAAGGCGTGAAGGCAACCGCTCAGTCAAACCCCGATCTCATCGTCGAACAGGTCAAACGCCAAATGGGAAAAGAGACCGCTCTTCGCGTGGGCGATCAGACATTTAGCCCAACCGAAGT
>CAZZCI010000037.1:4665-5773 GCA_964653015.1 uncultured Rhodothermales bacterium | reverse complement strand
TGGTGTATGATCTGGGCGGCGGCACCTTCGACGTGTCTGTCGTGGAATATATGGGCGATATCTTAGACGTAAAAGCCTCTTCAGGGGACAAAGCACTTGGGGGAAAGGACTTTGACGAAGCCCTGGTTCAATACGTATCCGACGCGTTTGAGCGTGAGCACAGCATATCCATTGACCCAGCAAGCGGCAACTACTACCGGCTGCTCTTTGCTTGCGAGGATGCGAAAAAGGATTTGAGTTTCAACCGTCAGACGGCCGTCAACATTCCGTTTTTCACGATGAAGGACGGTCAACCGGTCAACCTCGATGTCACAGTCACGCGTGACACGTTTGAAGGGCTGATAGGCCCGATGATCGACCGCACGGAATCCGCGATTGAGACCGCGCTTTCCGACGCCAATCTGAACACATCGGCCATCGATCAGGTGATTCTGGTCGGGGGAAGCACGCGCATCCCATACGTTCAGAATATGGTGGAGCGTGTCATGGGCCAGCGCCCCCTGAAGCGGATCGACCCGGATAAGGCGGTTGCACTGGGGGCTGCAGTGCAGACCGCGATTATTGACGGCGCTTCAGAGCGGATTGTGATGGACGTGGTACCCCTTTCACTGGGCACTTCAATTCTGGAGCGGTCGGATTCCGGGTTTCGGCCCGGCCGCTACAATCAGATCATTCCCCGAAATGGCAAGGTCCTTAAGCCCTATAAAAAGACTTACAACACGATCATGGACGATCAGGAGATGATCGACTTTCGGGTGTACCAGCGTGACGCGGAGTCGGACGCAATGCAAGCTGAGATTGAGGGAGACCCGAATGAAATGGACGGATTTACGCTGCTTGGTCGCCAGGAGATCGACGTACCGCCCGGCCCGATGGGGCAGCGAGTAGAGGTGACATACACGTACGATCACGATCAAATGGTAGAGGTCGAGGTCTATTTTCCTCGCACGGAAGAGACCCGTACATTTCGTGTACACGCTGGGTTGAATGAAGACGAAATCATGGAGTCGAAAGCACGACTTGCAGACAGCTGGCGCGAGTCAGATTTCTACGCGGAGGTCGAAGCCCTTATCGATGCTGCTGAGCATGAACTACAGGCCGGCACCGT
>CAZZCI010000037.1:0-4565 GCA_964653015.1 uncultured Rhodothermales bacterium | reverse complement strand
GACGATTCCTCGTCAGACGATTCAGGTATCATGATTGCCTCCGAATCCCCTACAGATAGCTCCGAGACCTCCGACGAAATTGCGCGTGACGCACGCACGTTAGCCCAGGTCAATCTTGCACTCATGAGAGGGCGTCCCATCAAAGCTCACGAGCAGCTTCAGGACTTCGACCCCACAGGAACCGACTTCCAGGACCTTTTTTCTGGCATGAGATCGGCTACCGACACAGCTCTTTTTGAGTATGGCGTTGCAGCCTATGATGAAGGGGACTATACAACGACCTTCGACGCCTTGCATCGTATCGAAGAGGCAAGTACGGGGGAGCCGCAGGAGCGGTGGTACTACCAGGGCATGGCCGCTTATCAATTGGAACGCCCGGAGGAAGCGCGCGAAGCGCTCATTACGCTTCGCGATTACCTAACAGATGACTATCCCCACTTTGACGCACAGGCCGCGTACGTGCTCGTTCAGCTTCTGCCCACCGAGGAGGCGCGTCCGTATGCCGAGCATATTGCCAGCCAGTACAGCGACACGGTTTATAACAACTCGGTCGTACGGGCCGTGCTTGCCGAAGCATAGCCTCTGTATGGCAAACGGCTTCTTTATGGCGAACGACTTCACATAACGAGCTGCTTTTCAAGAATTAACCCTTTCGTATGTCTTCTGACCAGACGCACTATCAGCGGTTGGGGATAAGCCAAAATGCCTCGACCGAAGAAATCAAGAAAGCGTTTTATCGGAAAGTGCGCGAGCATCCCCCGGAGCAAGATTCGGAAGCGTACGGGAAAATCCGTGAGGCGTATGACGTGCTTTCCAGTCCCGTAGCGCGCAAGGAATACGACAGCATGGCGCAACACGGAGATAAGATTAAAGCATTAGAGGAAGAAGCCGCTGCTCTTCTTCACCACGATCCGCCAGATGCCAAGACGGCCATTCGCAAGCTAAAAAAAGCCGTTGTGCTGGGGCCCGAGATCGGCCTCCTTCGCGATATGCTGGGCAATGCGTACATGGTTGAGGAGGCTTATGAGGACGCGTTAGCTCAGTATGAGCGTGCGGTGTCCATCGATCCCGAGAACCCATCGTACCAACTCCACAAGGGATATGCGCACCGCTGCCTCGACCATCTGACGGATGCAGAGAAGATATTCCGAAACGTGTGGGAGGAGGATCGCGGCGATTACGAGTCGGCACGTGCCTTAGCCAACGTACTCTTTGACCAAGAGCGCGTCCACGAAGCGCATGACGTTCTCGACGCGGCCATTGACGATGATGGAAAGGTTGACTTCGAGGATTTCTTCTGCTACTACGACAAGCTTCACTTCCTGCTCTATGAGGATGATCGCGACGGGCTGCGGTCAGTGCTTGACACGGTCAAAGGGCTTCCCAAAACCGAGGACGATCGCTTATTTGCCGCGTTCATGTTAGGCAAGGTGGGCTCCCAGCTCTACGACGTTGGGGGCCACAAAGTGGCCGACCACTTCCTGAAAGCAGCCCGCGAACTGGATCCAGACAATGAGGATCTGAAAACACTTGCCGATATAAACACGACGCTGGTTCAGCTCGAAGAACAGGTGGATACCGTACTGGACTTCGACCGAATTCCGGGGGTGTTGAAGCAAGTTGTCGCGCTTGGGTGGAATAGGGTCATTGGAGAGATCGACCAGGATGCGTACGAAACCAAAATTACAGAAGCGGCGCAGTTCCTCGATGAGACCATGTTTGCAGACCCGATATGTGCCGATGCGAAGGCTACCGCGCAGCGTATTAAGCGCCGTTACAATGCGGTGTACGACCTGAACCCAGGGCTCTACGATGCAATTATAGAGGCACCAAGCGCGACGCACGTATCAGAAGAGTGTCCGCACTGCGATGCGTTTATTACGGCTCACAAACACAACGACCGGGGCCGCGGGCACTGCCGCACATGTGGGAACGCTGTCTATTTTGACGGGAGTCGCTTCGAGCGTGCAGGGGGCGGTTCCTCCTCTTCGTCCCAACAGCACGCGTCGTCAGCATCTACTGGAGGCGGGGGCGGCTGCTTTGTGGCAACCACGGTGTATGGCACATATGAGCACCCGGATGTGCGAACGCTTCGTGCTTACCGAGACGGCACGCTGCGCCGGTCTTTCGTAGGGCGGCGCTTCATCCGTTGGTACTACCAGTACGGACCCGGGCTTGCCCACTACCTGGAAGGCGTTCCACGCATCCAACACGGCATCCGACGAGCGCTCCAAGTGTTTGTCTGTATGCTGAGACGCACCGGACATTGATGTTAAGTGGTGGTATGGCGTGCTACATTGCCTGTCAAGTTGTCTGCCAACACGTTGCAGGCACTCACAACGCAATCATTAGCAGAAAGAGAAGTATGAACGCTCCTGCAATGAGGAACACCCATATGGGGATCTCTGAGCTGGAAACATCCTCTTCCTCTTCAGATCCTAAATCTGCTTCTCCATATCCATACTCCCCGGCTCGCCGCTCGGGTTGGGCCCTCTGCCCGGCCTGTTGTTCTACCTGCGCCGGACGTTCTTCATTTTGACTGCTCGCTTCCCGCTTTTTCCTGTTTGATCGACGGCTGGAGGACTGATGACGCGGATGCTTCTTGAGCATCTCGTAGGCATCCACCACGTCTTGGTATCGCTCGGGGTCGTGCTCCGGCGGATGCGAACGAACTTTCTTGTAGAACGCGCGCTTCAGCTCCTTTGCCGACGCACTGCGCTCCACGTCTAATACATCGTACGGGTTTTCGTCGAGAGGCATAATGTGGTTGCGTTGAATGTGGTTGCGTTGACCGGAGAATGGGAGGATGCACGTTAGATTAGCTAAGTTCAAACATAAGATCAGTGATGTCGTCCTCGAGCTCCTCTACACGGCTTCGATCATTTTGAGCGAGAGCCTCTTTCATCTCTTCAATGAGACTGCGAAGTCGGGGCTCTTTCTCATCGGGGATCTCCCCATCGCGCAGATCGAAACGTGCAATGTCGAGTAGGGCCTCAACCTCTTCATAGAGGTCTGACTCTTTCCACGCGTCCTCGACCTTCTCGCGCGATTCGATGATTGCTTCCTCGTCGAGTCCGGCGTGGGCTTGGAACTCGTGCTCGACTCCCGCCGCCGGGAACTCCACAGTCACGTCGAGGAGGCCATTCGGGTTGTAGACGTACGTGATGTTTACGTCTTGCTTGGGGAGGCCCGGAGGCACGTCCACCTTCTGCTTGTCAAGTAGCGTGAATCCTTCTTCTACGTTGGGCACCTCGTTGATTTCGGCCTGCTGCGACTGCGACTGCGAATCGCGCTGATACACACGCAAGTTGATACTGGTCTGATCGGACTTCGCCGTGTGATACACCTTGTTGTGACGCTGCAATACCCGGCTGTTCGTAGGAATAATTTCTGAGTAGCGTCCTTCTTGGACGCCGTTATTCGTTTTTTCCACCACCGCTGTACCCAATGAAAGCGGGCAGACATCCATAATGATGCTGTCCGAGGTGCCTTCTACGATTCCCGTTTGCACCGCAGCCCCCAGTGCGACCGCCTTATCCGGATCAACGCGCTTGAAGGGCGCCTGCCCCATGACACGCTCCACAAAGTTCCGTACGTATGGGATGCGTGTACTCCCGCCTACCAGGATAACGCGGTCGATGTCTGAACGCGACAGTTCGGCATCGGCCAGCGCGGTGTCAATGGCAGATTCAGTGCGATCTACCATGGGACGAATCAGCCGCTCAAAGGTCTGGCGGGTTACCGTTACGTCAAGGCTCACCGGTTGGCCATCCTTGACGGCGAAGAACGGGATGTTGATGGCTACGCTCCGACTGAAGCTCAGGTCTTTTTTGGCGTCCTCGCAGGCAAAGAGCAGGCGATAGTAATTCCCACTTCCCGGCTCAATGGCAATGCCATGCTCTTTTTCAAACGCGGTAGCTACATGCTCGACCAACGCCTCATCAAAGTCTTTGCCCCCTAACGTCGTATCTCCCGAAGAGGCCTGTACATTTACGATGTCTTCCATGTACTCGACAACCGAGACATCGAAGGTGCCGCCCCCCAGGTCGTACACCAGCACCTGTTCTTCGTCGACATCTTCGGCATACCCGTATGCGAGCGCGGCAGCGGTAGGCTCATTGATGATGCGCTCGACCTTCATTCCGGCGATTTCGCCCGCCTGCTTCGTAGCGCGCCGCGCGGGATCGGGAAAGTTGGCGGGCACCGTAATGACACAGCGGTCCACGTCCTCATCCAGTTCGCGCTCGGCGCTTTTACGAAGGTACCGAAGAATCTGCGCAGACACCTCCGTCGGCGTGTATGTTTGATCTCCGACGTGCAGGTCTACGTCCTCTCCCATCTTCCGCTTGACCTGCTCAACGACAAGCTCGGGGTTTGAGTGAGCCGTCGACTTCGCTGCTTCCCCGACACGCGGTTTTTTCGTTTTGTTGTCAAACCCAAAGTAGGAATCGACCACCTCATTGCCCCGCGTGTCCTTGATGATGCGAGGACCATCTTTTTCGTCGAACACCGCGATTTCAGAGGTCGTGGTGCCTAAATCAATGCCAACAAATGCCATAGTAGAA
>CAZZCI010000036.1:7407-13917 GCA_964653015.1 uncultured Rhodothermales bacterium | reverse complement strand
TAGTACTGGATGATCGTTTCGATGCCCTTCGCATAGCGGTCGAGGCCGAACTTCTCGTTGGGCGAGTGGATCGCATCCGATTCCAGTCCAAAGCCCATGAGTACGCTGTCGAGGCCCAGGCGCTGCTGGAAGTCGGCGATGATTGGGATGGAGCCGCCATGCCGCACAAACACCGTCTCCCGGTCGAAGGTGGTATTGAGCGCCGCAGCAGCAGCCTGCATGATGGGCTGGTCGGGTTCGACGAGCACCGGCTGTCCGCCATGCAAGCGGTCCACGGTGAGCGTCATGGTGTCGGGCACGCGGGCCTGCAGGCATGCCTCAAACGCGTCGTAGATGGCGGCGGGCTCTTGGTCGGGCACCAGACGCATCGACACCTTGGCGTGGGCGGCGGCGGGCAGCACTGTCTTGGCACCCTCGCCGGTGTATCCGCCCCAGATGCCGTTTACGTCGAGGGTGGGACGCACCGAAATGGCCTCCAGAATGCTGTATCCGTTCTCTGTGCGCGCCGTATCCAGGCCGATTTCCTTCAACCAGTGGGCTTCGTCAAACGGGAGGTTGGCGATGGTGGCACGCTCCTCGTCGGTGAGCGGGCGCACGTCGTCGTAGAAGCCGGGGATGGTGACGCGGTGATCGTCGTCGTGCAGGTCGGCCAGCATCTGGCTGAGTGCGTTGATCGGGTTCTCCACCGCACCGCCGTAGAGTCCGGAGTGCAGGTCGCGGTTGGGGCCTTGCAGCGTCACTTCCAGGTATGCCAGGCCGCGCAGTCCGTACACCACGGTGGGCTGTCCTTCGGCCAGCATGCTCGTGTCGGAGACGACAACCAGGTCGGCATCCAGACGGTCGGCGTACGTATCCAGCACGTCGGGCAGGTGCTTCGAGCCGACCTCCTCTTCGCCCTCGATCAGGAACGTGAGGTTAACCGGTGGCGTGGTGTCGGACTTCAGGTACGATTCGAGGGCCTTCACGTGCATCAGCATCTGGCCCTTGTCGTCGCAGGCGCCGCGCGCCACCAGATCGCCGTTCACACGGGTGGGCTCAAACGGCGGGTGATCCCACTCGTCGAGCGGATCGGGGGGCTGCACATCGTAGTGGCCGTACACGAGCACGGTGGGGGCATCGTCGTGCGGGTGGTGGGCGGCATACACGACAGGATGGCCGTCGGTGGGCCAGATCTCGACATCGGCAACGCCTAGCTCGCGAAAGTGCTCGGCCAGCCAGTTGGCCGCGGCCTGCACATCATCGGCGTGGTCGGGGTCGGTGCTTACAGAAGGGATGCGCAGCAGTGTCTCCAGATCCGACACAAAATCGGATTGATGCGCTTGGGCGTACGATACAGGAGCGTTGGACATAGGAGGGGAGGATGATCAAACAAACGGGTGAACGGTTACGCCGTGCGGCGTGCGATGAGAATGAGGCGCGGGCTGCTGGACGTATGGGGACGCCCGTCGTAGTGACCGAACGCGCGAAGCGGTTCCAGTCCTACGGAGCGGTACATCAATTCGAGGTCGGTGCGGGTGTACAGACGCACCGACTCGCGGTACGTATCGGTACCGGTATCCGATGTGAGCGTGATGGTTTTGTGGATGCGTCCGTCTTCAATCCGGCGCGTTTGGCGGATGTGAACGCCGTTGCGGGTGCGGGTGTCTTCGGGCACCAGTGTATCGCGCACCTGGGGGGCATTCAGAAAGTCTTGAACGAACCAGCCGTCGGTATCCAGCGCCGTTGCCATAGCACGGAGAGCGGCTTCGTTGTCGGCATCGTTGGCGAAGTAGCCAAAGGTGGTGAACAGGTTCACGACGCCGTCGAAGCAGGCATTGCATACAGTATCGCGCATGTCGCGGACGCTGAACACGGCGGTGAGGTCGCGTGCGGCAGCTTCCTGGCGCGCCTGCCGAATGGAGGGCTCCGAAAGATCAATGCCGGTGATCCGGTAGCCGCGTTCGGCCAGTCGCAACGCATGGCGCCCACGTCCGCAGCCTACATCCAGAATACGAGCGCCGGGAACCGGTTCGACATTCGATTCGATCAGGTCGATGCACTGCCGTGCCTCTTCTTCATCGCGATGAGCGTAGACCAGCGGATAAGCATCGCTATCGAACCAGCTATCGTACCAGGGCATGGACGGGGTGTGTTAGGAGTACATGCGCGTATCGGAATTCATACACCGGCACTCATACGGAGGCTCCAGGGTCGGGTTGCAGTCTTACGAGGGCGGGCGTAGCTGAATGCGCACGCTGGGTTCGGTAGGGGGGAAGTAGGCTGTAGCTCGGGCATCAGGGCCGGCGGAAAGGCGGTCGGCCAGCGTGCGGTTGGGGTCGGTGGTTCGGTACCAGGGCGGCGCAGCGGACACGGCTCCGTGTAGAGCGTAGCTGGGAGCCGGCGGTCCGCTGTGTAACGACGGTCCGGGGGCCAGCGTGCTGATGTGGCTGCGCCCAGGAACGGAGGTATGCGGGGCCGGATGAGCGGCATCGGGATGTATGTTGGGGGGATGCGTCTCGGGGGCGCCCCAGAGTGGGGCACTAAGCTGGTGGGGAGCCACAGCCTCCCACCGCCACTGATACACGTCGGGGCCATGGTCGGCTGTCAGCTGGGCCACCGCGCGGTCAAACGCGCGACGGTATTGCACATCCGCAAAATAGATGGTGGTATCTAGTGCGGTGGGACTGGAACGCAAGGCTTCGATTTCGTGCCACCATTGCGTGAAGAGGCTTGCGCCAATGCTCGACGGGTTGTACACGCCCTCCCAGTTGTCGAGGAAAGACTGAGCCTCCATCGCGATTGAGTGGGAGGGCGGGTAGGTGTCGAGGGCATCGTTGAGCGGTTGGACCTGTTCGGCAGCCCAGGCGCTGGTGTCGTCAACCGCCCAGCGGTGGCGCGGTGTGTTCTGGTCGATATAGGCGTGCAGCCTGTTGCTCCACATAGGGCGCCACGGCGAGGCGCTCATGAGCACGCCAAGCGAGTCGCCCGCAGCCGATCGGATGGCGGTTGTGGGGGCTCCCTCAGAGGCGGACCAGGGTTCATGGGCGGTTCGCTTCAGGTGGTGACCCGCCGGGTGGGGCGGGGTGGAGACGGCAGGAAAGTGCGCATCGGGAGCGGGCGGGGCGGCCCGGTGGGGCAGGGTCAACATCCAGGTGGAATCGGCCAGCGTGGAGTCGCGGGCGATGTCGTCTGGCGTGGCGTCAAAGAGGCGTCCGGTGGCGGTGTGCGTGATCGACACGAGGGTTTCATGTCCGGCATGCGTCTGGATGCGCTCTGTACGGGGGGACGGCGTAGCGGGGGTGCGCTGCCAGGTGGCTGTATCGGCAGGCAGGGTCAGGTGGTCGGTCGATTCGGTGTGGTGGGCCAGCATCCAGCGGGTGCCCGGCACGGTGGCGGTCCAGGCGGTGCCGTGGGGGGTGGTATGGGCTACGGGCATCACAAACGGATCAGAGGTGTCGCCGTAGGTGAGCCGGTAGCCGAGCGCGGTGGAGTCGGGGTGATTGTGATGGGGAAGGGCCCAGGCCATGCTGTGGGTGAAGCCGTGCAGTCGCATCCACGCGCGAAAGTCGGCATCCACCTCGCGAAAGTGCTGCATGGTGGATGTAGGATGCGGCGGTAGGTCGGGCACTGCGGTAGTGAGCCACGTAAGCATGTGCTCCACCGCGAGCGTATGCCAGGGCGCCCACGGCTCGGGCTCCAGATTTAGGGCGACCAGGGCAGGGTGTTGACGTACGTGATCGGAGGTGAGGGCGGTGTTAACCCCGTCGGCATAAGCAGAGAGCCAGCGATACGCTTCATCAGAGAGCGTGTCGGCGCGTGATTCGGCATCGGCGGTCCAGCCCATCTGACGTGCGTGGCGATCGAGCCCAAGTGCGTCATCGGGCAGCCATTCAGTGAGTTGGCCGCGTGCAGCCTGGCGCCACAGCACCATCGTCCAGCCATGCCGCATGCCATGAGCCACCCCCAGCGCGCGGGCGGCATCTCCGTCCGAATTGGCGTTGAGCTGCACCACCGGCGAGTCGGGGGACCACGCCACCGTGGCCGGGGCTGATTGACCGGGAAGCGTTACCTTAGAGGGCGGATCGGGGGGCGTGATATGCGTCCACCAGAGCCCGACCACGAACGCGCCAAACAGCACAAAAAGAGTCAGTTGGGCAAGTCGGTACACAGGCAGAGCGTGTGGGGCACGAAAAGGATATGCATCCGTCGGTTAGGCCGATGCCGCTGCGGGGGTACGGTGCTGCAGCCACTCGGTGAATGCATCGAGCGACTTGGCGTTCAGGCACTGATCGGGCGTAAGGCCGCCTTTGCGCGCCGCGGCTACGCCCCAGCGTACATTGTCGAGCTCGCCGGTGGCGTGGGCATCCGGATTGATTGCAATCAGCACGCCCTGCTCCACTGCGTAGCGCACCCAGCGCCAGTCCAGATCGAGCCGGTACGGATTGGCGTTCAGTTCGATAGCGACGTTGTGGGCCGCACAGGCGTCGATCACCGCCTCATGGTCGATGGGGTAGCCCTCGCGCACCAGCAATAGGCGTCCGGTGGGATGGCCCAGAATCGTGGTCGCCGGATGCGACACCGCGCGGATCACCCGTTCGGTGGCCTCATCAGTGGTCATCGAAAAGCCCGAGTGCACGCTGGCCACCACCAGATCGAAGGTCGCCAGCACCTCGTCGTCATAGTCGAGCGAGCCGTCGTTTAGGATGTCGCTTTCGATGCCTTTGAAGATGCGGAATCCGTCGTACGTGCTGTTCAGCGCATCAATTGCCTCGTGCTGCCGCCGCACCGCCTCAGGTGATAGTCCGCTGGCCACCGTCAGCGATTGGCTGTGGTCGCAAATGCCAAGGTACTCCAGACCGCGTTCACGGGCGGCATCGGCCATCGCTTCGAGCGTGTGCGCACCGTCGCTGTACGTGGTGTGGTTGTGAAGCGAGCCCCGCAGATCGCTGGGTGTCAGGAGCGGCTCGGGAAGGGGGCCGGATAGCGCATCAGTCCACACCTCTTCGCGTAATTCAGGGGGATGTGCAGGCAGGGAAAGCGCCTCGAACAGAGCGGTCTCTGATGACACTTCAGGAAGCGGCGCCCCGAACTGCTCCATCACCGCCGTGCGATACGCTTCCGAGCCCGTGTGGTACCATGTCGCAGTACCCAGTGCAGCGGCCGTTGTGCAGTGAATGGCCACGGGAAAGCCATCGGGCAGTGTGGTGGATACGGTTTGCTGCACATGCGGCGGCGCGTTGGTATCGTCGATAGCAGCATCGTATCCAGCCTCTTCAAGTGCGGCCTGAATCGAGGCGGCATCGGCGGTGGTGAGAAGGACGATGCGCTTTAGCGTTGGGCATGTGCGCCGGAATGCTCCGACAATGCGGACCGGAGCCTCGGTAGACTGGTCTAGCGCATCACGCAGTGCATGTACCGGCGCGTACACATCGGCGTAGCGGCGTTGGGTGTCGTAGCGGCGGAGCGCCTGTACGTGCTTCAAGATGTTGGACTCGGTTTTGGCTCCGAATCCGCTAAGCGTTTGAATCTGATTTGTTTGGGCAGCCGATTCGAGGTCATCGAGCGAGGTGATGTCGAGTTCCTCCCAGAGGCGGCGTACGCGTTTGGTGCCAAGGCCTTTTACGCGCAGCACATCGAGCAGGCCGGGGGGCACAGCGTTCAGCAGGTCATCGCGCAGCGCAAACGAACCGCGCTCGTACAGGTCGTTCAGATCGGCAGCCAGTCCGTCACCAATGCCGTCGATATCGGTCAGCGTGTCCGCCTCGATGTGCGTGGTAACCGGGGTCTCTAAATCACGCAGCGTACGTGCGGCTCCGCTGAAGGCGCGCGCTCGAAACGCGTTGCCACCAGTAAGTTCAATGAGCTGGGCGGTTTCTTTGAGGACCGATGCAACCTCTTTGTTGGTCATAATAACGGAGCCAGACAGGACGAAAAGGACGTAGCATGTGACGTGTTACACGGACGGCTCGACGGGCGTATTTGTTGCGCGTAAACGATGGGAAGTCTGTTTGAGGGCTACGGATTGGGAAGCGGGAGCACCACGAAGACGACGAAGAGTTGCATCGCAAATCCGACGGCCCAAAAGGTGGGATCGCCAAGGAGGAGCAAATAAACGCCGCCCAGGATGCCGCCTCCTTCGGCAATAGCCCATCCGATTATCGTCTGTGACCTTTGGGCGTCGGGGGGAGGGGCCGCTGTGCGTTGTCGGCGCACGACAAACGTGCCCCCGAACAGCGTCAGCAGAAGCACTGCCATTCCTATGACCAGGTAGTCTTCAAACGGAGTAAGTTCAGAAGCGAGTGGACCCGTGCTTTCCACGAGGACAAATGCTATGATGCCGAGCAGGAGCACGCCCCCAAGCAGACCATACTGAATGATGCGAAGCGCGCGGAGGTCGTTTGAATTGGTGTTCATACAGAAAAAGTAGTGGTTAACTTATACGTAATCGTTCTCCATCTTGAAGGCCTAAAGACGGACCTGTGGTTTATCCTGACGCTGGTCGCCCATGTTCAGCAAGGCCAACGAGAAAAG
>CAZZCI010000036.1:0-7307 GCA_964653015.1 uncultured Rhodothermales bacterium | reverse complement strand
TGACACACCAGCGGATACGATGCCCCCGTAGCATACGACACGAGGGAACCAGAAACAAACATTTGTCGAGCATCGGTGCCGGATCCCCTTGTTGCACCATCGGTACATGCAAACGATCTCCCCTTGACGAATCCTATATGTGATTCATGCTCCGCGCGCTTCGCGTTTTGCTTATTGCTTTGGCGCTGGTTGGCATCGGAATGATAGCCGGACAGCAGCTATACACTCAACTCACTGGGTTTGGCAGCCCGCCCGAGAGCTATGCGAAGATTGAGCAGGCGCTTTCGGTGGTGCAAGACCACTATGTCGATTCGTTGGGCACGGGCACGCTCAGCGAACACACGCTGCAGGGACTGTTGAGCGGACTAGATCCGCACTCCAGTTACATTGATGCTCGTCGGATGGAGCGCGTTCGCGAATCGTTTGATGCCGAGTTCGATGGCGTTGGTGTTAGCTATGAGCGCATTACCGCCGAGGGGGCGCCCGACACAGTCGTCGTTGTGTCGGTTGTGCCGGGGGGGCCAAGCGAGGAAGCAGGCATTCGACCGGGCGACCGGCTGCTCCGTGCCGACGACACCTCTTTGGTTGGGCGCTCCGACGAGCGTGTGCAAGACGTGCTGAAAGGACCACGAGGCACCGAAGTGACAGTGACCGTGCGTCGTCCGCAAGCAGAAGATCTGATCTCGTTAGCCATCACGCGCGACCGCATCCCTCTCAACACAATCGATGCTGCCTACATGCTGGATGAGCAGACGGGCTTTATCGCATTGAACCGGTTTGCTCGAACCACTCACGACGAGTTGCGCGACGCGCTACAAAACTTGAAAGGCGATGGTATGGAACGCCTTGTACTGGATTTGCGGGGCAATGCAGGGGGCATCTTGGAGATGGCCGAACGTGTGGCTGGTGAGTTTCTACAGAGCGGCGAGCTGATTGTCTCGGCCAAAGGGCGTGATGGCAAGGTGTTAGATGAATCTTATGCAGGACAAGACGGCCTTTTCGAACATGGGCCGCTCATGGTGCTTGTGGACGAACACTCGGCCTCGGCCAGCGAGATTGTGGCTGGCGCCTTGCAAGATCATCGCCGCGCGTTGGTCGTCGGACACCCTACGTTTGGGAAAGGGCTTGTTCAGCGTCAATATGATCTGGGCGATGGCAGTGGACTGCGACTTACGGTTGCTCGTTTTTTCACACCATCGGGTCGTGTGATTCAGCAGCCGTATGAAACGGGACGCACCGTCATACGCACCGTGGCCGATTCAGATGAAGGAGTAGGAGGGATTGCACCCGACCATGCGGTGCGTCCGGATTCGCTACATCGGGCGGTGCAGCAGTTAGATCAAATGCCCATGGTACGAGACTTTATGCGAAATTGGATGGATGCCAATAGCACGAGCCTGGAATCAGCCTGGCAAGGTCGTCCTGAATCCTTTGCGGCCACCTATCGCGTTCCCGAATCGGTACTGCACGAATTGCGCGACTATATAGAAACTCATGACACCACGCCGGGGACTCGTGATGCGCTTCGCAACTACACACATCTCACAGAAACGGAGCGCGGAACAATTCTGTTACAGAATGCGCTCACAAGCACAGTTGGCCATCGCATTTTCGGACAGGAAATGCGAATCCGGATGCGCAACAAGCATGACCCCACTGTGCAAGCCGCATCGGAACTGTGGACACGCGCGCTCAATCGTGCAGAGGCCTATGCCAAAGCCACAGAATCTGCTTCCTCATCGATATGGTGAGAGGGACGAACAGCAGAGCGCATGCACAGTCGATGTATGATATGCCACTTAGCGTGAATACGCGAGAGCTAACAGCGCCGCGACAGCTTGCGAGAACGATTTATTGTGGCGGTCAAGGTCAACATAAAGTGAAGACATCGTCCGTTCTAGGCACCGGCACTTGCAATCTTCATTCGTGAGTACGTTTTTGTTGCGTGTTGGAAAATCTTAACAAACTGCAAGCTGGCTTTTAGGCAATGGGTGAAAGCCCTATACGACAACAGCTGGTGTTCGGGACGCTGCGCCCTGGCCTAACCATCAACGCGCCCGGCACTCGTTCTGTGGTGCCGTTTTCCAGTATGCTGTGCTTGTAGGCTTCCCCTTTTGGTATGGCACTTTCATGCAGCACGTGGCATGTTGTCAGCGTGGTTGCATGATAGACTTTTTTTGCATTGGTGACTGCCCCGCAAATGGGCGCGGTCTCCCTTTTACACTTTTCGTAGGATACTGACTCCACCGAGGAATTGCCCCCATGGCTCATATTAATGTGCTGATGCTTAAATTCGCCCTCCTGCTTCAGGATGATGGCGGAACCATTAACGTGCTGGTTGAGCGCTTCAACGACGGCGGCGAATGGATGTGGCCCGTGCTCATCTGCCTAATTATCGGGCTTGCCATTGCGTTTGAACGCATCATTTCGCTGAACCTTGCCGACATCAACACGCAAAGCTTTCTGCACGACGTGAAAAAAGCCCTCGACGAAGGGGGCGTATCGGCTGCTGAAGAGGTCTGCGCAGAAACGCGTGGCCCCGTTGCATCGGTCTTTCAGGCCGGCTTGCTGCGTGCCGACGAAGGCATTGAGGCTGTTGAGAAAGCCGTTGTTTCGTATGGATCCATCGAGATGAGCTTTCTGGAGCGCGGCCTGGTCTGGCTCTCGCTCTTCATCAGCGTAGCTCCGATGCTTGGCTTCCTTGGAACCGTTGTAGGTATGATTGAGGCCTTCGATGCTATTGAGCAAGCAGGTGACATTTCGCCTCGTCTGGTTGCCGGAGGTATTAAAATTGCCTTGCTTACCACCGCCTTTGGTCTCATTGTTGGCGTGATCCTGCAGTTCTTCTATAACTACGCCGTGTCGAAAATCGACCGTATTGTGGCGGAGATGGAAGACGCCTCAATTGAGCTTATCGACTCGCTCGTGCTGTTGGAGGCTGGCGAATCGGTGCTCGGCGATGATGAGTTGCTTGAGGAAGACTTTGGTGAAGACGGGCCAGAGGCGAAGTAACGCGCCGCGCCTCGCTTCACGTTACGCCGAAGTGCCCTCTGCCTGCTACGTCGCTGCCTGTGCGCGGGGTAGGCAGGCAGGGGCTGCGCTTCTCTTCGTTGTCTGATCACTGACGACCGGTTCTATACAATGGGTAACAACGCCATCCTTCTTGTTAGCATCTACATCGCTCTGGGCCTTGGCGGCTTAGGCATTTTAGCGATGGGGCTCTTTAGCCTGCGCAACGTTACGTACGGCAAAGCCCGGCCCATCACTGTGGTGCTTGTCACGGCTCCGGTAGTGCTGCTCGGCATTCTCGGCCTGGTTATGGAAACATGGGCCGAGGCGGGTATCCTCACAGTAGTCGTGATGTTTATTGTCGCGGCTGCAGGGCTTCTTGGGAGCGGTATCCGATCGCTGTTTCTGTGATGCTTGCCTCCTATCGTCGTGCGGCAGCGTTCAACGCCTTCGCGTTGCCGCTTCCGCGTTGCTTTTGCTCCACCCCCTGACTCCCCCCTGCTCCTATGGCTGGATTGCTTGATAAACGCCGCTCCAACCGCGAAGAGGCCGAAACGCCCACGTCGTCTATGGCGGATATCGCGTTCTTGCTGCTCATCTTTTTCCTGGTAACAACCACCATTAACGTGGATACCGGAATCGGGATGACCCTGCCTCCCAAACTGGAAGAAGACCAGGAACCGCCTCCCGTTATTGAGCGCAACCTGATGAATGTTCTGGTGAACGCCCAGGGCGAGGTGCTGCTGAATGACAACATGTCGTCGGTTGGTCAAATTCGGGACGAGGTGACCACCCATGTGCTCAACTATGGCGAAGATCCGGACTACTCGGAATCGCCCGATGATGCCGTCATCTCCATCAAAACCGATGCTCAAACGCCATATCGTATCTACATCGAGGTGCTCGATGAGGTGCAAATGGCCTATCGAGAAATCTGGGATAGCGTTGCCCAGTCGGGGACTTTGCCCGATGGCGAACGCGTGATGGATCGTACCTTTAGTAGCTACGAAGAGTACCGAGCCCAGCTCGAACCGGAGGATGACAACATCATCCGTGACAACTTCCCAGCCAATATCTCCATTGCTGAGCCGGATGCAGGAGGTTGATCTGTTTCCGCATACCGCTACCCTGCTTCTGCCTGTTCATCCCTTGCTCCAGTTTTCTGTGCCCTCATGACCTCTGAACGTTTTCAGAAACGATCATCGGACACGTCGCCGGGTATCACGACCGCGTCGCTTCCGGACATCATCTTCATGCTCCTGATTTTCTTCATGGTAACCACGGTACTCCGTGAAACGGAGATCCAGGTGCGTACCGAATTGCCCGATGCAGAAGCGCTCACGCGCATTGACGAGCGCCGCCTGATTGCCAATGTATACATTGGGCCGGTAATTAGCGGCGAGCGCGAAGGCGAAACCGCCGTGCAAATCGACGATGCGCTGATCGAAAATTATAACGCCATCCGTACCATCATGTACAACAAGCTGCAGGAAGAACCGCGCTTGATTGTATCGCTTCGGGTTGACCGCGAGTCGGAGATGCAAATAATTAACGAGGTGCAACAAGAGCTGCGCGAAGCAGGTACCCTCCGCATCAATTACTCCTCAACCCCCGGCGAAGACGCCGTGTAAGCGTATACCACCGGGCCACTCGCTACATTCCTGTGTGCATTCACGTAGCTCATGGTGTTCTGCGTATTGCCCCGAAAAAGCCCTGCGCACTCTGCAGCAGGGCTTTTTCTATGCCCTCTCATGATTTATGCGGATCGGTAGCAGGGGCGCCGACTTTCTAACACCCCACGCTGCTGGTACTGCGTTCTTGTATGGCCAGCCCAACATGTATTTGCTCATTCCGCGTTCTTTACCTAATCGACAACTACCACTATGGCTCATCACGTAACTCTCCTCCCTGGCGATGGCATTGGTCCTGAAGTTATTGAGGCCACCCTTCGTGTACTCGACGCAACGGGGGTTGACTTTGAATGGGACGAACACAACATCATTGGCACGGCGGCTGTCGAAGCCGACCGCCCTGAACTGCCCGATGATGTGCTGGACTCGATTCGAGAGCGGGGCGTTGCTCTCAAAGGGCCCATTACAACGCCCGTGGGCGAAGGCTTCACCAGCGTGAACGTACAACTGCGCCAACGGCTTGACCTGTACGCCAATGTGCGTCCGTGTGTGAGCCTGCCCGGCATTTCGCCGTCTTTTCCGGATGTGGATCTGATCATCTTTCGCGAGAACACCGAGGGGCTCTACGCCGGCATCGAAACGTACGACCCGCGCCTCGAAATAGCCGACTCCATTGCGCGCGTTACACGTCGCGGTTCCGAACGCATCGTAGACTTCTGCTTCCGCTATGCGCAAGAGAACAATCGCGAAACCGTGACGCTCGCACATAAAGCCAATATCCTCAAAGAGTCATCGGGGCTCTTCCTGAAAGTCGGACGCGAAATCGCAAAGAAGTACCCCGACATTACGTTCAACGATCGCATCATCGACAATATGTGCATGCAGTTGGTGATGCATCCGCAGGAGTATGACTGCGTGGTATCCACTAACCTGTTTGGCGATATTCTAAGCGATTTGGCGGCCGGACTCGTGGGCGGGCTCGGCGTTACCGCTGGGGCCAACTTTGGAGATGACTATGCTGTGTTTGAAGCAGTACATGGCAGTGCGCCTGATATTGCAGGCGAGGGCGTTGCCAACCCTACAGCTGTTATCCGGAGTGCCGTGATGATGCTGCACCACCTCAATGAAACTCCTGCAGCAGAAGCGGTTGATACCGCACTGCGTGAGGTGTATGCCGAGGGCGAGGTGCTTACCGGCGATGTGGGCGGCTCCGCTTCCACCAAAGAATTCGCCAACCACCTGGCCGATCGCGTGTCCACGCATATGGCCCATGCATAAGCGGCCTGGTCGATCTGTCTATCACTTTTTGTGTGTACCGCGCTATGATTCAACGCATTCAAACGGTTTACCTGGCGCTGGGCGCTGTGGTGCTCATTGCTATGATGTTTCCGCAGCCGCTCTGGGGCAGCGAAGCCGCAGGCGTGTATGGATGGTTCATTCCGGTGATTTTAGGCGTGAGTGGACTGACTGCGCTTACAGCCATCGGGGCGATTTTTCTGTATACCAATCGGAAAACACAACATACGGTCGTTGTGGGAACGCAGCTTATGACTGTGGTGCTGGCGCTTACGCTGTACGGCAGTTTGTTTATGACCGATGAGTTGGTCGTCTACGATGCTGCCGGACTGGATTGGAGCATGCTCTGGCTACTGGTCAGTCCGCTCGTGGCGTATGTCTTGTTTTGGCTCGCCCGCCGTGGCATTGAACACGACATTGAGCTCGTCGCTTCCATGGATCGCCTGCGCTGATCACGCCCCCGCATTCCAATGAATACGTCGTTGCCCCCGCGGATTGTGCTTGCGCTCACCGCGGGGGTTCTTAGTTTTGTGTTTGCTCCTATCCTGGTGCGCTGGGCCAATGAGGCGCCGGGGCTCACCATTGCCGTATGGCGCACAAGCACCGCGGCACTGGTGTTGCTGCCCGGACTGGCATATGTCTATGATGAGGTGGCTGCCTTTTCCCGTACCGACTGGCTGCTCATCGGGGCATCCGGCACAGCGCTCGGCGCTCATTTTATCGCATGGATTGAGGCGCTCTATCACACCTCTGTTGCCAGCGTGTCAGTGTTGGCTACTACGAGCCCGGTGTTTGTAGCCGTGCTGGGCTATCTGGTGCTGAAAGAACGCCTGTCGTGGCCCGTGGTGGCGGGCATTGTGGTGGCCGTTGGGGGCGCGGCGCTCATGGGCGCTACCGATGCCGGAGGGATTGCGCTGGGGGGCTCTGCCTGGATCGGGAATCTGCTCGCGCTCTCGGCCGCCCTTCTCGTTAGCATCTATCTGCTTATCGGACGGGCCGTGCGGCAGCATGTGTCGTGGCTGGCCTACATCATTCCGCTGTACACGGTCGCTGCGATGGTTACGTTGGGGGCCGCACTTGTGCAAGGCGCACCGCTTGGTGGACACGCGCCCGTTGTGTATGTGTGTAGCATTGCGCTAGCGCTGGGGCCGCAGGTCATTGGCCATGGCGCCTTCAATTTTGCACTGCAGCGCGTTCCGGCCGCGCTGGTGGGCATGCTCGCCCTGCTGGAGCCAGTCGGGGCCTCGATCCTGGCGCTCTGGTTCTTTGGGGAGGCGCCCGGACTTTGGGCCGCGATCGGAATGGTGATTGTGCTTGCCGGGGTGGCATTCGTGATCTGGTACCGGAGCCGATCTGACGATACGACGCCGA
>CAZZCI010000035.1:2782-14089 GCA_964653015.1 uncultured Rhodothermales bacterium | reverse complement strand
TATACGAAATGATTAACAAAATGTCAATGCAGTGTTACGCGGAAGTTGGTTTAGCGTCTGTTGGGTGCATTAGAGAGGCTGTCAGAAACAGTCCGACCGCTGCGCCCAGCAGAAGTCCGGTGAGAGAACGCGAGAGCGGCACGTTGGTCCAGAGTCCAAGCCAGGGGCCGGCCCAGTCGATCAGGGCTGGAAGAAGACCTGCTGCAAGCCACACCGGGTGAATGCGGGGCAGCGTGCGGCGTATTAGTCCCCACCATCCTCCTATAGCCACCCCAATGACGGCTCCGCTGTAGATTCCGATGCAGCGGTCGCACACCGCCAGGGCTGCTCCGTCGATGTGCGGCATACGAGCGGGCAGTTGGTGGCAAAATGGGGCGAATGCCTGCATGAACACGGCCTGCAGGTGGGTGGGTAGCCAAGGGGGAGCCAAGGCGAAAAGCAGCAGGATAAACGCCGCGCCTTGCAGTCCCATCCACCCCCAATAGGCACGTGATCTAGTGTCAAATGATGGAGGCATGTTACAGGTAGCGTGCCATGTGATCTTACGTTTAAAGGGAGGGGAAAACGGAACACCCAAGGAGGCGTCAGGTTCAGCCTTATGGAATTGTTAGCACCCGGCACGCCCGAGTGCTAACAACAATCTGACTTGTACTGAACGCCTTACTATTCACTATCACGGAGGGATTGATTATGGCAAGTATCCAACCTCTGGGCGACCGCGTTGTGGTCGAGCCCAAACCTGCAGAAGAGAAGACCGATAGCGGTCTGTACATTCCCGATTCGGCCCAAGAGAAGCCGCAAAAAGGCACTGTTGTGGCCATCGGCCCCGGTCGCGTAGAAAACGGCAACAAGATTGATTTGACCGTTAATGAAGGCGACCAAGTGCTGTACGGTAAATACTCGGGCACCGAGGTGACGCTCGACGGAAAAGACTTTCTGATCATGCGTGAGAGCGACATCTTCGGCGTCGTGGAAGACTAACTTCCCTTCGTTGCTGCAGCCTCATCGTGGAGGTTTGCAGTTCGTGTCTCGCACTCCACCATACTATTAAACCAACCATCCAATTATGGCTAAACAAATTGTATTTGACGCAGAGGCGCGCAACGCGCTGAAAGAAGGCGTTGACAAACTTGCTCGTGCTGTTAAAGTGACGCTTGGCCCGAAAGGCCGCAACGTCGTCATCGAAAAATCCTTTGGTGCGCCCACCGTTACGAAAGACGGTGTTTCGGTAGCGAAGGAAATCGAGCTGGAGAAGAAGCTCGAGAACGTAGGTGCGCAAATGGTTAAAGAGGTCGCCTCGAAGACCTCTGACGTAGCCGGCGACGGTACCACCACCGCGACCGTGCTCGCCCAGGCCATCATGACGCAAGGTCTGAAGAGCGTGACGGCTGGGTCGAACCCGATGGATCTGAAGCGCGGTATTGAAGCAGCTGCGCAAGCCATTGTGGCGGACCTGCACACGCAGAGCAACCCGGTTGAAGGCAAAGATCGCATCAGCCAGGTCGCCACGATCTCGGCCAACAATGACGATGCGATTGGAAAGCTCATTGCCGATGCGTTTGACCGCGTAGGCACTGATGGAGTCATCACGGTTGAAGAAGCCAGCGGCATCGAGACGTATCTCGAAGTCGTGGAAGGCATGCAGTTCGACCGTGGCTACCTGTCGCCGTACTTCGTCACCGACTCCGACGAAATGGAGGCGGTGCTCGAAGACGCCTATGTGCTGATCCACGACGACAAGATCAGCAACATGAAAGACCTGCTGCCGATTCTTGAGAAGGCATCGCAGGCTGGCAAGCCGCTGCTCATCATTGCAGAGAACATTGAAGGCGAAGCCCTCGCCACGCTCGTGGTGAACAAGCTGCGCGGCACGCTGAAGGTTGCAGCCGTGAAAGCGCCTGGCTTTGGCGATCGCCGCAAGGCCATGCTCGAAGACATTGGCGTACTCACCGGTGGCACCGTCATCAGTGAGGAGAAAGGCTATCGCCTCGAAAACGCCACGCTCGACTACCTCGGGCAGGCCAACCGCATCACGATCGATAAAGATACCACGACGATCGTGGACGGTGCCGGTGCTGAGGAGCAGATCAATGCGCGCGCCAACCAGATCCGCCAGCAGATCGATAACTCTTCCTCCGACTACGACCGCGACAAGCTGCAGGAGCGTCTCGCGAAGCTCTCGGGCGGTGTAGCGGTACTGAAAGTTGGTGCTGCGACCGAGCCGGAGATGAAAGAGAAGAAAGCCCGCGTAGAAGATGCGCTGCACGCCACACGCGCTGCCGTTGAAGAAGGCGTGCTGCCTGGTGGCGGCGTAGCCTACCTGCGTGCGCTCCATACGCTCGATAACCTTGATGTCGAGAATCAAGATCAGGAGATCGGTATCTCGATTGTGCGCCGCGCACTCGAAGATCCGCTCCGCCAGATTGCCTCGAATGCAGGCATGGAAGGCTCGATTGTGGTGCAGCGTGTGAAAGAGGGCGAAGGCGACTTCGGCTTCAACGCCCGCACCGAAGAGTACGGACAGCTGCTGGAGCAAGGCGTGCTGGATCCGACGAAGGTCTCGCGTAGCGCGCTTGAAAACGCCGCGTCGGTTGCCGGACTGCTGCTAACCACCGAATCCGTGATCGCGGATCGTCAGTCTGAAGATGACGACAACGGCGGTGGCGGCGGCGGTGCCCCTGCTGGCGGCGGTGGAATGCCTGCCGGAATGGGCGGCATGGGCGGAATGGGTGGCATGATGTAAGTCCCTCGTTCCGCGCACACCGCGCGTAACACAACGCTAAACGCCAAGCGGCGACGCTCCACATTCGGGGCGTCGCCGCTTTTTTGTTCGATTGAGTGAGCACACCAGAGGTGTGATCTACAGCTCCTCTACGTCGCTATCAAGGACACACGTTTTCTGGAAAAGACGTATGCTCCAGCGATGTTGTGAACACGAGCAACAGCTAAAGAGCACAACGTGTCTATGGCTTCGCGGCGATGTGGAGGGGCCAAAGATCATGCCGGTTGTACACCGCGACGGGTATTCGGTGAGTGAGGGTTCTTGATTCTGCTCTTCCTTTCAGATGTTGTCATCTTGAATGAAGCGCAGTTGGAAGAGCCTCTTACCGCGTCTCTACACTCCAAATGACTCGCCGCAGGCGCAGGTACGTGAGGCTTGCGGATTCGCGAAATGAAAGCCGTCGCCATCTAGCCCATCGGTGAAATCCAACTCCGAGCCGTCAAGATAAAGTGCACTGCGTGCATCAGCGATGACCGCAATGTCATTGACCTGGTGTTGTGTGTCTTCGTCTTGCAGCGTCGTATCCCACCCCAAGTCATAGGTCAAGCCAGAACAGCCTCCGGGGACTACCGCGATGCGCAAATACGTATCGCTAACATCCACCGATTCCTCTTGCGCAACGGTGCGAAGTTGGTTTTGAGCACGTTCCGTGATATCGATCTGCATAGCCAACACAGCAGTTTGGTTTGCAAAATACGGGCATGATGCATGTACCTGTCTCGCTGTTTGCAGGTTTCTTGTCGGGCGAGCTGCGCCGCCCTGTCAAACTGCAATAAAATGGCAACGCGCCGCGGAAAAGCCGGAACGCCCTCCTATTGTAGAGGTTGTAATCGCGAGTTTACATGACAAAGAACAGGTGTAAACCTGGGTTTACGCTGTTGTTCTCCCTTCGCGCCCTGTACGATTACGGACCCCAACGCCCCATGAGTACTTCCGAAACCGAATATCTCGAAAGTGTGGCCAACCAGGAGTATGAGCATGGTTGGCGCACCGATATCGAGAGCGAGACGCTTCCCAAAGGGCTGGACGAGGATATCGTCCGCTACATCTCTGAGCGCAAGAAAGAACCGGAATGGTTGCTTGAGTGGCGCCTGAAAGCATTCCGGTACTTTGAAAGTCAGGTAGAGGCGGGCAACTATCCGGATTGGGCCCATCTCGATTATGTGAAGCCTGATTTTCAGGACATGCGCTATTTCTCGGCGCCAAAGGAAAAGGCCAACTATGAGAGCCTTGACGAGGTGCCTGACGAGATTCTCGAGACGTTTGAGCGCTTGGGCATTCCGCTTCAAGAGCAAAAAGCGCTCACCGGCGTCGCGGTGGATGCCGTCATGGATAGCGTGTCGGTGGCCACCACCTTCAAAGAGAAGCTGAAGGAGGCCGGCGTCATCTTTATGTCGTTCGGTGAAGCTGCCCGTGAGCATCCCGAGATTGTGAAGCAGTACCTCGGGCGTGTGGTGCCGTACACCGACAATCTGTTCGCTGCTCTCAACTCGGCGGTCTTCAGCGACGGCTCGTTCGTCTACGTTCCCGAGGGCGTCACCTGCCCCATGGAGCTGTCAACCTACTTTCGCATCAACGAACAGAACACCGGGCAGTTTGAGCGCACGCTCATCATTGCCGAGCCGGACAGCTACGTCAGCTACCTGGAGGGGTGCACAGCGCCCATGAATCAGGAGCATCAGCTGCACGCCGCAGTGGTAGAGCTTATCGCCCACGAAGATGCCGAGATCAAGTACTCTACCATTCAGAACTGGTACCCGGGCACCAAAGATGGTGAGGGCGGCGTCTATAACCTCGTTACGAAGCGGGGTATTTGCGAGGGCGATCGCTCGAAGATCAGCTGGACCCAGCTCGAAACCGGCTCAGCCGTCACGCAGAAGTATCCGTCGGTTATCCTGAAGGGCGACGAGTCCGTCGGAGAGTTCTACTCGGTGGCGTTCACCAAGGGGCATCAGCAGGCCGACACCGGTACGAAGATGCACCACATCGGCAAAAACACGAAGAGCACCATTATCTCGAAAGGGATCTCCGCGGGTGTGAGCAACAACAGCTATCGCGGACTGGTGAAGGTCGGCAAGAATGCGGAGGGCGCTCGCAACTTCTCGCAGTGCGACTCGCTGCTGCTGGGCGACCAGTGCGGAGCCCACACCTTCCCGTACATCGAGATCGGCCACCCCTCGGCCAAAGTGGAGCACGAAGCGACCACCTCGAAGGTCGGCGAAGATCAGATGTTCTACTGTCACCAGCGCGGTCTGGGCGAAGAAGAAGCGCTCAAGCTGATCGTGAATGGCTTCTGCCAGGAGATTCTGGCGGAGTTGCCCATGGAGTTCGCGGTAGAGGCGAAAGAGCTGCTTGCTATCGAACTCGAAGGCAGCGTCGGATAGCTTCCCCTTCGACCTAATACCCCCTTGCATGGCCATACGGGAGGAGCTGCACCCCGGCGTCCCCCTGGCTCCTCCCGGCCATGCATCTGTGTACCCCCTGTTTTTTCGTATCATTGAAACCACAAATACCACATGGCACTGCTTGAAATTAAAGACCTTCACGTTGGCGTTGAAGGCGAAGACATCGAAATTCTTAAAGGCGTAGACCTCACCGTGAACGCCGGTGAAGTTCACGCTGTAATGGGTCCGAACGGATCGGGCAAGAGCACGCTGGCTGCCATCTTGGCTGGCCGCGAAGAGTATGAGGTAACCAGCGGATCCGTCACGTACAAAGGCGAAGACCTGCTGGACCTTGAAGCTGAAGAGCGCGCCGAAGAAGGCGTTTTCCTCGCGTTTCAATACCCGGTTGAGTTGCCGGGCGTGAGCATGACGAACTTCCTGCGCGAGGCGGTCAACTCTGTGCGCGAAGCGCGTGGTGAAGAGGAGTTGGGTGCTGCTGACTTTCTGAAGCTGGTGCGCGAACGCGCCAAGCTGGTAGATCTGGATCCCAGCCTCACCAAGCGGTCGGTCAACGAAGGGTTTTCCGGTGGCGAGAAGAAGCGCAACGAGATCTTCCAACTCGCGATGCTGGAGCCAACCCTCGCGGTGCTCGACGAAACGGACTCGGGCCTCGACATCGATGCGCTCCGTACAGTGTCCGACGGGGTAAACAAGCTGCGCTCCGACGACCGCGCGTTCATTCTCATCACGCACTACCAGCGTCTGCTCGACTACATCGAGCCAGACCACGTACACGTCATGGTGGATGGCCGCATTGCAGAGTCGGGCGACAAGGACTTGGCGCTCCGCCTCGAAGAAGAGGGCTACGAGCGCTTCCGTCGCGAACCGGCAGCGGTGTAATCCTGTGCGGCCCACGGTTGCTTTCCATGCACGGTGGGCCGCCGCCCTTTTGTCTCGCTGATTCGCAACGTATCCCGCATTCCTATGTCTACCACTACCCTCGATACCAGCGCCCAACCCATCGACCGGTTCGTCTCGGCTTTTCAGGTGAACCACGGGCAGGCGCTCAATGGCGCAAACACCTCGGTGGCACGCCATCGTGAGGACGCCATCGCCCGATTCAAAGAGTTGGGCGTTCCCACACGCAAACAAGAAGCGTGGAAGTACACCAACATCGCCACGGTGCTCGACCGTTCGTACGCGCTTCCCCTGGCGCCTGCACGTCCCGACGTATCGGCCGATGACCTTGCGCCGTTTCTGATTGATGACCTGGACGTGCACCTACTCGTTCTGGTGAACGGGCGCCCCGACCTGTCGCTCTCGCGTCTCGACGATTTGCCTGCCGATGTTACGGTGGCTCCGCTCGCTGAGTCGGGCGACCATCCGGCGTTTGAAGCGCACTATGGCGAATATGCCAACGTGGAGGAGCAGGCCCTCACCGCGCTCAACACAGCGTTTGCTCAAGACGGCGCATTTGTGCATGTACCTTCCGGTACCACCGTAGAGCAGCCGCTTTTGATTCTGCACGTGAATGCAGCGCAGCAAGACCTGCTGATGCAGCCGCGTCATCTGTTTGTCGTTGAAGACGATGCCAAAGCCCACATTATTGGGCGGCAGGTGAGCCTCTCGGAGGCCCGTACCTTCACCAACAGCGTCACCGAAATGTACGTGGGCGCGCGCGGCTACCTCGATCACTACGTGCTGCAAGAAGAGCACAACGCGGCCTCACAGGTTACGAACCGCTTCGGCTACCACGAAGAAGAGAGCGTGCTTTCAACCGATACGTTCGTCTTCGATGGCGAGGTGGTCCGTAACAACCTTACGCTTACCCCCGCTGGAGCCCATTGCGAAACGAACCTGTACGGACTGGTTCTGGGGTATGGCGATATGCATGTGGACAACAACACCCTCGTCGATCACGTCCACGCCGATTGCGAAAGCAATGAGCTGTACAAGCACATTCTGAACGACCGGTCTACCACGGTCTTCAACGGCAAGGTGTTTGTCCATCGCGACTCGCAACGCATCGACGCATACCAGTCGAACGATAGCCTGGTGCTGAGCGATGATGCCGACATCTACACCAAGCCGGAGCTGGAGATCTATGCCGATGATGTGGTATGCAGCCACGGCGCCACCGCCGGTCAGATCGACGAAGAAGGGTTGTTCTACCTCCGCTCGCGCGGACTGAATGAGCACCGCGCCCGCATCCTCATGATGCAGGCGTTTGCCCAAGACGTTATCGATGTGGTAGAGATTGAGCCGCTCAAAGCGCTCATCGAAACCCGCGTACAAGACCGCCTGCGCTCCTTTGCGTAACCCGGTCTGATGTCATCCGTTATACCGGAGCGTGGGCCTGCAGGGCACGCGTTCCGGTTTGCGGTTTACGCACCGACTTGTTTTCCCGACGTTAAACCCTCTTTTGCTCATGTCTGTATCTACTGCTCCTCGGTTTGACGTATCTGCTATGCGCGATCAATTTCCCGCGCTCAAGCAGTCGGTGTATGACGACGATACGCCTCTCGTATATCTGGATAACGCGGCTACCACGCAGAAGCCGCAGCCGGTGCTCGATCGCCTGCAGCGCTACTACGCCCGCGAGAATAGCAACGTCCACCGGGGCGTGCACAAGCTAAGTCAAGATGCCACCGACTCGTTCGAGGATGCCCGTGCCGAGGTGGCTCGCCTCATCAATGCACCCGCTACCGAGCAGATCATCTTCACACGCGGTTGCACCGAATCGCTCAACCTGGTGGCCCAGACGTTTGCACGGCCCCAGCTTGGCCCCGACGATACCGTGGTCGTCACGCACATGGAGCACCACTCCAACATTGTGCCGTGGCAGATGGCCTGCGAAGCAACCGGAGCCACGCTCAAGGTGTGGCCGATAAACGACGATGGCTCGCTCAACATGGAGGCCGGTGAACAGCTTCTGGCTGAAGAGCCATTCTTGCTTGCCATCGGACACGTTTCCAACGCGCTCGGCACCATCCACCCGATTGAAGCTATCATAGATACGGCTCACGCACACGGCGTACCGGTCGTAGTGGATGGCGCGCAATCCATTGCGCACCTTGAAGTGGATGTGCAAGCGCTCGATGCCGACTTCTATGCCTTTTCGGGCCACAAAATGTTTGGTCCCACTGGGATCGGTGTGCTGTACGGCAAGCGTGAACTGCTCGAGGAGTTGCCGCCCTATCACGGCGGAGGCGACATGATCGACGAGGTGTCGTTCGATGGCACAACCTACGCCGATCTCCCGCACCGTCTGGAAGCGGGCACGCCGCACATTGCTGGCGTCATCGGATTGGGCGCTGCTGCTCGGTTTTTGCAGCAGATCGATTACGATGCCATGCAGGCGCATGAAGATGAGGTCCTGCAGTACGCCCACGAGCAGTTGGAGGCCGTTCCCGGACTGCGCCTTGTTGGTACAGCTGCTCACAAGACCAGTGTGTGCTCGTTCGTGCTTGATCATGCCCATCCATACGACGCTGGAACCATCTTAGACCGCTTGGGCATTGCTGTACGCACCGGGCATCACTGCACACAACCGCTCATGGAGCGACTCGACCTTCCCGGCACCATCCGCGCCTCGTTTGCCCTCTACAACACCCGCAACGACGTAGATCGCCTCGTGGAAGGCCTCGATCGCGTTCAACACATGTTCGGATAGCCCGCCTTCACTCTTTTGCTCATTTTGTTGATCCCGATGGCTACCGATACAATTGACGACCGCGCGCAACGCATCGTAGACGACTTTGCCCTCTTTGATGACTGGATGGGACGTTACGAGTACCTTATTGAAATTGGCAAGGACCTGCCGCCGATGGATGAGGCACTGAAGCACGATGCTAATCGTATTCACGGCTGCCAGTCGAAGGTGTGGATTCATACCGACCTCGACAATGGCCACATGCAGTTTGATGGCGACAGCGATGCAATGATTACTAAGGGCCTTGCGGGCCTGCTCATTCGCGTACTTAACGACCAACCGCCCGAAGCAGTACGCGACGCCGATCTGTCATTTATCAACGACATTGGGATGCGCGAGCACCTGTCTTCAACCCGCAACAACGGACTGCACGCCATGATCGAGCAGATTCGTGAACGAGCCGAAGCCATAGAGCGGGCTGCTAACTCCGACGCTGTTTCATCTTAAGATCCTACATACCGTTATGTCTGACACTGCCGCCCAACCAACCGACGAAGCCGCCAACGAAACGGCCAGCGAGACAGAGGATCCGCGCCTCGATGACAACCGCTCGTTGGAAGTGCCCGACGTGGTTCCTGCACACATGCAAGATGATCCGGAGGAGCATACCCAGCTTTATCGCATGATCGTTGATGCGGTCTCTGAGATCTACGATCCGGAGATCCCCGTCAACGTGTTCGACCTTGGCCTCATCTACAACATCGACATCCACGACGATAAGCATGTCGATGTGCTGATGACACTCACAGCGCCCAACTGCCCAGCCGCTGGCATTCTTCCCGGGCAGGTGGAAGACGCTGTGCGCTTCGTCGATGGCGTGAAGAGTGTGTACCTCGAACTCAGCTTTCATCCTCCGTTTACGCCCCAAATGATGTCGGAAGAGGCGCAGCTTGAACTGGGCTTTATGTAATGCACCGTACCCTCCGACTCCAACGTGAGTGTTCTCGTTCATGACCTCCTTGTTTGCTCGCCGTGAAATACGCCTCCACTCTTGCCATGGCCACCCACCTGCTCGCCGAGGGGCGGGTTGGGGATGTCGTGCGCATGGTGGAGCCGTTGATCGAGCAATCCAGTGCAGAGTTCGACTCCGATGCAGAGCCGGGAACGCTGCGCTTGCATGCACTGTGGGCCCAAGTGCTTTGCACAGCACGTCTTGATCCCAATGCCGCGCAAACACATCTTCCTGCTCAGCACACCGAGTTGAACCACGCACCAACGCGTGCACGGGCCGAGGTCGCTCTGTGGAACGGATGGGTGGATGTGCTAAAGGGGACTAGCAAAGACGTGCTTGCCCGCGCCCTGGCGCGCCTCGACGCTGCCGAACGGTTGTTCGAGAGCGTGCTGCATCAGCCCGGACGCTATTGGGTTTTGATAGGACGTGCACAGGCATACTTTGCGCTGGATGAGTATCACTTGATGCGTCACACGCTTGACGAGGCGCAGGCGCTGGGTACGCATCAGCAGCATGCCCTGGGGCGTCTTTGGCTGCACGATTTGCAAGTTCCAGCGCTTCGGTTTCAGGGGCATTACGACAAAGCCACGCAGCATGTTGAACAGCTCAAAGAAACGGCGCACTCGCTAGAGCAATCGCGCTGGGTGGGGCACGCGCAGGCGCAAGAGGCGGCGCTGGCGTACGATCAGGGGGCCGCCCCCGATGTGATCGTAGAGCGCGCCACCACTGCCGAAACGCGGCTTCAAGGCACCACAAACTGCCGTCCGTATCCACTCCTGGCCGCCTACCACGCCCACATCGGAGCCCTCATGCGTGCGAGTCAGTGGAGCGAGGCTCGGGCCTGCCTCGACGATGCGCTGCATGCAATGCGCGACTATCCGCTCGGCGAGGTGCACCTTCACTCGTTACGTGTGCGTCTTGCTCTGCGTATGGGTAATTTGGATGCCGCCCGCGAACGATTGCGTACCGTCATCGAACGAGCCGACCGGTTGCCCCACGGGCTGCACCGGTCGCACTTGGCTCTCCTGCGCGCTGAGGTTGCCCACCGAGCGCACGATCGTAGTACCGCCAATCAGTGGACCGAACGTGCCTACCAGAATGCGCGTGAAACAGGACATCAGGGCAATCAGCTGCGCGCGCTGCTGGCCCACGCACAACGGGCCCTTGCTTGCGACGATAGCGATTTGGCGCGAACTTATATGCAACGTGCCGAATCATACGACAGCTATCGGTCGGTGCTTCCCTTTGCCGCGTCGTGGATGCACACCGAAGCAACGCTCGCCGCCCACAGCATCGACGATAACGAGTCGGCTGCCTACGCAGTGCGGCGCTACCTGCAAGCCCGCGACACCTATCTCTTGATGGGTGATTCTTTGTCTGCCGCCCAGGCGACGCTTGCGTCGATATCTCCGGCCGACCATCTGAATGCACCTCCGCTGGAGCTGCCCGATGCCTTGAATGAGGCTGCGGATGCCTT
>CAZZCI010000035.1:0-2682 GCA_964653015.1 uncultured Rhodothermales bacterium | reverse complement strand
TGAATGCACCTCCGCTGGAGCTGCCCGATGCCTTGAATGAGGCTGCGGATGCCTTTACCAATGCGCGGCGTCCCGACGAAGCAGCCCAGGCGGCCCGCGCGCGGCGACGCTTTGCAGCCGCTACGCCTGCGGCAGACCACACCCCGCTTTTCCAACGGCTGGGCCACCTGGCCCGTGCGTGTGCCGAAAGCGCGCCTACCCATGCCAGTATTGGCACCGCGTGCAGCCACTTTCTTCAAGCCGATGACCGCGTGCGTGGCCTCCAACTCATGTACCGACCGCGTCACGCACGTGCTTCCTGCCGCGTGGCCGACATCGGACACACCGATACCGATACCACAACGACCCTCTCATATCCCACTACAGAAGAGCCGCGCCTGAAACTGACGCTCCACACAACGGCTCCGATTCCCGAGCTATCGCGTGCTATAACGATCCACCTGCCGGTGGTGCTTATGGCACTCGACCGCGTACCATCTTCTCACGGAGCCTCCTCGGTCGCGTCTTCGTCTGCTCGCTTCCCAGATGCGTTCATCGCCGAAAGCACTGCGATGCAAACGTTAAAACGTCATATCCAGCGCGTGCACGCCAGTCATAGCCCAGTGCTCGTTACCGGCGAACCTGGCGCAGGCAAAGCCCTTGCCGCACGGGCAGTGCACGCCGTGAGTGAACGCCGAACCCACCCGCTTCATACGGTAGAGGGCGGCGCGCTACAGCAGCACGAATGGGCCGCCCACCTTTTTGGACGGGTCGAAAACGGGATGTATACACCGGGCGTCTTTGATCAGGCAGATGGCGGCTCGGTGTTGCTTAAGGCCGTTCATCGGATTCCTCGCAGCGTGCAAGATCAATTGCTGCGGATGCTAAATACGGGCTGCATGTTTCCGGTTGGAAGCGACTCGTGTCGTCATGTAGATGTGCGTCTGTTAGCCACCGCTCCGTGGCCCGATGACGCGCCTCCTGAAACCGCTATGCGCCCAGAACTTGCCCACCGACTCGGCATCATTACCTTGCAGATGCCATCATTGCGCCACCGCCGCGAAGACATTCCGGTGCTGGTACGTCACCTCCTCAACACACTGCGCGCGCCTCAAACCCCGCTGGCCACCATTACTCAGCAAGCCCTCGATGCCCTCATGCAATATGAGTGGCCCGGCAACGTGCGCCAGCTCCGCAACGAAATTGAACGCGCCTTCATGGCCGTCCGAAACGAACCGACCCCCCATCTTACGCTCGACGTATTTTCGGCACCCATTCGTGAGAGCCAGTCAACAGAACCCCCTGCTACACACCCCTACGACGCACTTCTGAATAACGAAGCGTCGCTTGACGGCGTCTTGGCTCAAACCGAAAAAGCCGCTATTGAGCATGTGCTGCGTGCTCACGATGGCCATATCTCCGCCTCCGCCGATACGCTCGGCATTTCCCGACAGGGACTATACAAGAAGATGAAACGTCTCGATATAGATGCTCAGGCGGTTGTTGCCTCCTCGTAATCTTACTGATGTAGTACGCTGACCTATGATTCGCCTTGACCATGCCTCGATCATGACTGCTAACCTGGAGGCTTCTGTTGCATTCTATGAGAATGTGCTGGACCTGTCGTTGCGCGTGGTTGAAGACGATCCTATTCGCGATGGACGCCGGCGCGCCATGCTTACCGACTCGGAAGGGTGCGACCTCATCGAAATTATGGAGGTTACCGATATGGAGCATCCCACCGTACCGGGGCGCGGCGGTATCCATCACCTGGGGTTTGCGTTGCCCGAGGACGAATGGCACGCCTTACGCAGCCGGTTAGATGCCGAGGAGTATCCGTATCAGGAAGTCGGCCCCCGCCTGTTTGTCCGCGATGCTGATGGCCTTGTTCTGGAAATCGAAACGACGTAGTGACACCCCGCTCTGTTCAAGATAATGGCGTTTGAAAGAGGCACGTTTCAACCATTTTGACCTGCGACACAGCAGTAAGTGAAGTCACGTGTCAATGTTGGTGTTCAGGGGGGAGTAAAAGCCTGTCCGATGATAATAACAAAACACCTGTCATGGTGAGCACGCGACGGGCCCCACCCGGAGCACGCCGAACCATCTCCTCGGCGTTCAGCAGCTTAGGGTCGAGTGGGCAGCCTTTCTTCTCTCGCTGTCATCCCGACGCCCCCGGCGGAGGGATCTCAACGCCCGCCGTCCACCCATCTGACACCGCGCACAAAGAAACCACCCCGCTCTCCTGCAAAGAGAACACGCGGAAACAGAAGGACGCAGAGCGTCCATTCGTCCGTCGCGACGCAGAGCATCGCGACGAGGGGACAAGAGTGTGAGTTATTCTCGGTACATTAGGAGACACATGCGTTACCTGAAGATTGACCTGTGACACAGTACTACTGCCACACCTGAATCTTAGGGTAGAAATCTTAGGGTAGAGCATGAATTGCCAACACGCATAGTCATCCCAGCCAAGGCGCCCCAGCGCCGTAGAGCCGGGATCTTCTCTGGCAACGCAGTCGGATTATTGGCACCACACCACCCAAACTTTAGCGTGTAACGCAGCACTTACTGCGCTTTATCACCAGACTCTGCAGGGGGGGGCTGTGAAGCTGTAGGGCTATCATCAGGCGTGGTCGCATGCTCCCCCTGCTCTTTTGGCGTTGGGGCGTCTCCCGATGACGAGGGCGACGTTTTAGAGCG
>CAZZCI010000034.1:8863-14202 GCA_964653015.1 uncultured Rhodothermales bacterium | reverse complement strand
CATGTCCTTAAAGCAGGTACGTCCGCTCTGCGTGAGGTACTGCTGCACCGGATCGGTGATGAGATACAGCTCCTCAGGCTGCCGCTGGTCGCTGTCGGTCTGGCGCTTCACGTGGCGGATGGCCTCGTAGTAGTCCTGCCAGCACGAGAACACAACGACGTGCTCGAAAAATCCGCCGCCCTGCAGGCGTGAGGCGCGAAAGGTGTCGCGGCGGTGGCGGAGCAGTCCGATATCCGAGATAAAGAAGAACGGATACAGCGGCGCATCGTCGGTGAGCACCTCCGCGCCGTCTTCGCTACGCTGATAGATTCGCACCAGAGCCTGCTCATGCGAGGGGCGGTTCAGCAGCGGCTGCACATCCACAATGCGGGGCGTATCGTCATGGCCGTAGAGCGTGGCATCGGAGGTATCTGGAGCAGGCGTGGCCATGTAATCTATGAACCAGATTCAGGGGGATGCGCACAGGATAAACCGCTGGACGGGCAGGAGGTGCCGGCTGCTCCGTTTAAGCTACATGGTAGCGAGACCCTACATCAGCGGTCGAGTACTAAGGATGCTGCCTCGAGCACCTGCTGCACAGCCCGCTCGCCTGCCTCGATGGCTCCATCAAGATAGCCGGGGTGCTCGGTGGCCGTTTCGGCACTGGCCCACACCAGGCGTCCGTTCCAGTGCGGCTGGGTGAGGACAGCTGGCGGTGCAGGAGGATGCTCAACATAGAGTGGATCAGCACCAGGCGGCGTGGTTGCAGGATCAGTGCGCCAGTTGCTTGTGGCGATAGCCGTCGGCGTGGGGGCATCGTCCCCGAAGCAGTGCGCAAGCTGCTTGCGAATGGCGTTGTGCAGCGCCTCGCGTTCGTTGGTAGCAAGGGTTTGCAGCCCGGTGGGATGCAAAAAGCCCGCGAGTGCGGCACGTCCATTGGGCGCCACAGCATCGTGCCAGTGGGCTACCGGACCCGCATGGCTCACAACCCTCCCATCGATGCCCTGCCGCCGCCAGAACGCATCCCCAAACGTAGCTACGGCTTTTCCTGAGGCGGCCATCCATGTGGGCGTTTTGCGCTGGGCCGAAGTAAGCGTGTCGGGAAGAGCCGGGTCGAAGTCAATCGTGTGCGCTACAAGTCGGGGCGGCACGGCTACAATCAGACGCGCAACGGTTGCAGATGACGAGCCGTCGGAGCTATCAATCTGCACCTGCACGCCTGTATCGGTCTGACACCCAGCGGTGACGTGATGGCCGAGCTTCACCGTGCCACTGGGGAGTTGTGCGGCGAGTTCTCGGGCCAGTGCGTGGGTGCCCCCCTGCAGGCGCCATGAGTGCGGCGGGGTTTCGGGCCACGGAAAGCGCTGCACCGGCTGCTCGGCATGAGGCTCATAAAGCGCGGTGCCAGGCTCGTGCTGCACGATACGCTCTATGTCCAGTTCCTCCGCCAGGCCCTGCACCCGGGTGTGCTCAGCCCAATGCCAGGCGGCCCCCAGATCCAGTTGCATTGAATTGGGACCGATAGCTGGACTCCATGTGCGCCCCCCAATCCGGTCGCGGGTCTCCCATACGATAACCTCATGTCCAGCACTGTGCAGCCGCATGGCGGCAATGAGTCCGCTGAGTCCGGCACCGACGACGCCAATAGGAGCAGCACTGTGCATAAATGATCGATAGGATTCGTTTGCAGTCTGGAGTATGAGAATATTGGGGCTCTACACCCGGCGGCTCTCTTGATGTTCGAATCACCATCCTGGTGGTAACACGAACATCAATAAGATGGACTGGGGGCACATGGTATGCATATCCAAACCCATCATGTTTGACGATGCCATGAACACCCTGGTTGCGTAGCTTCAACCCGATCTCACTTACAGACCTATTCTATCCTCCTATCCTAAAGACATGTTCACCCAAACAAAAAACGCGCAGCCCTTCCCGTCCCCCGTGGAAGGCACTGCGCGTGTTGCGTCATACTGTGCACCGCACAGCAAGACGCAAAGGGTACAAAGTGACAAACTGGACTAGACAGAGTACGTCCAGCAGAGCCTCACCTAACCGCGCAATCAGTTAGCCAATGATTGCGCCCTCATGCAACGACCCTGATGAGCCAAGACCTGTAGGAATAAAACCGTTCGGTCCGTGCTCGTTACCCCCATGCGCATTTTCTGTGTTTATCCGGACACAAACATAAACGAAGGATTGATAAAGAAAAAAAGAAAGACAAAAGCCATGCGCTACCACACAAAAACTGCCCCCAACGGAAGGTATCCATCGGGGGCAGCTATATGATACCAGGCATGTAGGCTCTCGTTAGAAAGCATACTGCAGCCGCACAAAGAAACTGCGGCCGGGTTCAGGAACAAAGTCCCGATCTTGTTCAACAGCTAACGCATCGAAACCAAAGGCGCGAGCGTTCAAATGCTCACGATACGTTGTATCGAACAGGTTGGTCACGCCTGCTTGCAGATTGACGTTACCCGGCAGGCTAAATCCAGCGGTTGCATCCACGGTCGTGAACCCATCCGTTTCGCCTTCATTGCGGATGGTGGCCACCCGCGTTTGCTCGGCTACGGCCCGGAGCGATCCGTCGAGGAAGAACGTGTCACCCACAGGCATCCAGCGAGCGCCCATGCGCAATTGAGCAGGAGCCACCCCGTATGCAGGCTCATCCTCTACAAACGACGCGTCGCGGCCCCACAAGTACTCCCCGCTGGTGCGTAGCTGAAGCGTTTCATGCACTTGAGCGGATACGGTCGCTTCGAGGCCCCAGAATGTCGCCTCGCCATTGGCATAGCCGAACACCATATCTGGCGTGAGAGGAAGCGCCGAATCAACACCCGGCGCCTCTACGATGGTGATGTAATCATCGTGATGGCGCACAAATCCGGTGATTGACCCATTGAAGCGAAGCGTAGTGGCCTCCAGGCTCAGGTCAGCCTGGTAGGTCCGCTCGGGGTTGAGCGTGGGATTGCCCATAAACTCGTTGCCCCGCTGCGTGCGCGTGGCTCCCATACGATCGCCGTAGCGTTCTAGTGCTTCAGGCGCACGGGCTGAGGAGCCTACGCCTGCTGTAATCGAAAGCGGATCGATGAGGGGTAGCGTTCCGCTGGCGGCGATGCTCCAGAGCACGTCAGTTTCGGCGAGGTCATCCGAAAGCGTGATTCCGCGTGCGGCCTCTGCACGATCAAGAAAGCCGTCCCCGATGTTTTGGGGGTCGCTGTTCACCACATCAAGGCGTCCGGTAACAGTGGCCTGCGCATCGCCAAACAACCGTTCCAGTTTGGCAAAGCCGCCTATTTCCGTAGTACGCACATCGGGCCAGACGATGTCGGTGTGCATAACCATGCCTTGCTCTCCTTCTTCCGTTCGGGGGCCGCGCTCGCGTGTGGCAGTGCGAAACGCACTATATCCGCTGGTGCCAAAATCGAGCGTGAAGTCAGGCGCCAACTGCACCCCAGCGTTGACCTGTCCACCAATCGTCGCGATTTCGGTGTCGTTTGTTATGTACAGCCCCGTCTCTTGCGGTCCCATCGGCGGCTGGGCCGTTCGCTTGTTATCGTTGTTCATGCGGTGCAGCGTCTGATAGCCGTAACCTTGCGCTTCCACGCGCTTCAACGCACCAGTGCCGGCCCACGCGTAGGTCAGTGAACCACGTAGGGTTTCAAAGTAGACCGCATCGAGCGGGCGCCCGGGGTAGGAAATTTCACCCTGGTCTTGAAAGCTGAACTGACCACTTAGCCGGGATGCATCATTGAGGTCTACACCGAGCCGTGCACGTACTTCTGCAGAGTCAAAGTCGCCCGGCACCGTAATGCCATCGCCAGCCGTGTAGTCACTTCCTTCCCGGTAGGCAGCGGTTACATCGTAGAACACGGGTCCAGAGCGGCCCAACACACGTCCGCTCGTGTCAAACGCATTCCGGTTGCTGGCAAAACCAGTGCGGAGCGTCCCCGTGAGTGGCGTGTCGGGGATAGCAGCTTGCGTATGAACGCGGATGCTGCTCAAACTGGGCCCCTGGGCAAGTGCGTAGGGACCACGCACCACATCCATGCGCTCCACACTGCCCGGATCTACATGGCTCAACGGTGTATCCATGCGGGCGGGCCCGCCGCCGAAGCTGCGCATGCCATCCACAAAGGTAGAAACTTGCGTGCCCGTGAGTCCACGCACATTCGGGTCGAGTCCGAGTCCACCGCGCCGCTGCAAGTTGATACCGGGCACGGTCTGGAGCCCTTCGGCTAGATCCTGGATGGAAGCCCCCTCTAACTCGCCAATGGCAACGTTCGTGGTGAGGCGTTCTTCCAGCGGCGTAGCCATCACTTGAACCTCGTCAAGTGCAACACGATCGGAGCGCAGCTCAAACGAGACGCTGACCGAGGCATCTGCCTCAATGGTAATGTCGCGCTCTTCCGCCACAAAGCCTATGGCACTGGCGCGCACCGTGTACGTAGCCGGAGCCAGGTTGCGTAGTTCAAATTGCCCCTCCGCGTTTGTAGCGACTCCACGATCCGTGTCGATGATCGTGATATTGGCGTTGGGAATGGGGGTGTTGGTTTCGGCATTTACGACTTCGCCTGTCAGTATGCCGGTTGCTTGTGCATGAAGGGCCCCTGGCGAAAGGCTGCCGATCAGGGCGCTTCCAAGAAGCAGGTAAAAGATAAACGAGAGGCGTGCAAACGCACGGGTATGTTGCGTATCCATAATGGTATACAGGGATAACGGATCAAAACAAAGAGATCGGATCAGTATGCTCTGTGCGAGCCACGACGCGCTGAGATGGCTTCCGCTGGACACCCGTGAATGGTTGTCCAAAACGGTCTGCAATGACATTCCTCTGCCAGGACGCTGCGCGGCAGCGATCTGTGCTGTTGATATAGCTCACCCATCAAATGGATGTGCAGGGGCATGCCCAACCCAGTGCGTCGTCGTTATCCCCGGGGTGGATGGAAAATGTCGTCGGCCCACACGGTGGGTCCGAGTGTATTTGAAGTGCGATACAGAGCGTAGGTGTACAGGGCACGCGTCGGCTCGGCAAGGGCCGTCAGCACGAACTTATCGAGCACAATAACTGCGCTATTCGGGCCTTCACCGTCATGGTCACACGTGCATCGAATTTGGTGCCCATCCTCGGAAATAGCCTCGGTCTGTTCCGGCGGATGATCGGGGCAGTAGACCGCCCCATCAGGCATCGGCGGCATGTCGTCATTCGCCTGTGCCGCTGCCATGGCCGCGTGGTGCGGACACACATGGGCACCGTCGTGATGATGAGGACACGTTACAGGCGCTCCAACCGTCAGGTAGCCCGCCAGATGGGTCCAATTGCCCAGCGGCCCACTCATCATGAGCGCACATACCAA
>CAZZCI010000034.1:0-8763 GCA_964653015.1 uncultured Rhodothermales bacterium | reverse complement strand
CGGCATTGCAGGTCCTGCTTCGCGCCGATCCTGGGTTTCGAGGATACGCGGCAGATCGTCTACCGGACGGCGCCCCTGGCCGATGTCGATCAGCGTACCTACGATGGCCCGTACCATGCCGTGTAGAAAGCGCGAGCCTTCCACTTCAAAGCGCCAGTCGCCGTGCGGCGTTTCCTGCACCCACTGCACATGGCGAAGCGTGCACACGCGGTTCTGTGTGTCAGACTGCACCCGGCAGAAGGCACCAAAGTGCTGTTCGCCCAGCAAATCAGACGCAGCCTGGCGCATCGCGTCGAAGTTGGGCACGGGGCGTACGTGCGTGCGCGTGTGTCGGTCAAGGGCACGCGGCTGTGTGCACAGATAGTAGTGATACCGTCGCCATCGAGCATCGTACCGCGCGTGGAAATCCGCATGGGTGCGTTCCACCCGGCGCACCGCAATGCCACTGGGCGTAAGTCCGTTCAGACTCCGGCGCAAGCGATGGGGGTCGGTATCGGACGGAACGTCTACATGCGCCACCTGTCCCCGGGCGTGCACGCCTGCATCGGTGCGGCCCGAGCCGGTAAGGCGCGGACTTGTGGCCAGCACCGTATCGAGCGCCTCCTCCAAAGCGCCTTGCACCGTATCGACCTCCGGCTGCACCTGCCAGCCGTGAAAATTGGTACCGTCGTATTCGATACAGAGACGCAAGCGGGGCATAAACGAACCGGTGTTCAGTACATACAAGAATGCTATTTCGCGGATGGGGCGCTATGCAATCAACGCCTATACGTTCCTGTAGACCCGTCTGAACGGTGGACGTCAGAAAGCATATATGTATCACGCCGCCCCAGATCACATATCTCAAAAATACAAACAGATGCGCACCTATATCACTGGATTTATGGGCAGCGGAAAAAGCACGGTAGGACGCCTGCTCGCAGAACAGCAGAGCTGCTCATTTATCGATACCGACACGTGGATTGAGGAGCACATCGGGATGTCCATCCCTGCATACTTTGCGTCTGAAGGCGAAGCGGCCTTTCGGCAACGCGAAACCGATGCGCTGGAGGCCACAGCCACGCACGACCATGCCGTGGTTGCTACCGGCGGCGGAATGCTGGTGAACCCCACCAACATGCAGCGTGCCAAAACGCTGGGCACGGTTGTCTACCTACGCGTGGATGTGGATGTCTTGCACACCCGCCTGACCCCCGATGCTGCCGACCGTCCGCTTCTCTGTGATGCCACCGGCACACCGCGCACCGGAGATGATTTGCATGCACGCATCAGCGATTTGCTGAACACCCGTGCCCCGTTCTACGAAGCCGCTCACGTGACGGTGGATGCCAATGCGTCTCCTCCTACGGTAGCAACACGCATAGCCAACGTCCTTCTCCACCGATAAATGCCCGAGCGCTTGTTGGCATGCACAGCCCCTGCCTCTTCAACGTCAAACCATACGGATGTGGTAATACATCGGCAGACACTGGATATTCTGCTGACTTCCTTGTATCCATAGGTTTAAAGGCTTCCCCACCAATAGCGCTGTGCTGTGTCCCTCCTTCAGCGACTCCCCCTTTCTGCCATCCTGATGAGCCTGTTCGGGATCGCCGGAATGGTAACGGCTCCTGTCCATGCCCAAATGCCCGATTCCAGGCTCTTGACGCCAGACAGCGAGGCCGGCCATGTGCTGCAGCACACGGTTGAGCCTGCCGACTACGAGAGTTCGCCGCAGAATTGGGCGGCCACGCGCGACAGCCTCAACCAACTCTACGTGGCCAACTCGGGCGGCCTGCTTGCCTACAACGGCACAGCGTGGACCCGCATGGAAGCGCCGGGCAGTGCGTTGGTGCGATCAGTAGATGGTGGTGTTGACGGCCCGCTATACATCGGGATGAATGACGACATCGGACAGGTGGTGCGCCAGCCCGATGGCTCGCTGGAGGTGATCTCTCTATTAGAGCACGTTCCCGATGCGTTTCGTCCCCTGGGCGATGTGGATGGGACTATTGCCGTCGATGGCGGTGTGTACTTCCGTTCGTTCGATCACTTGCTGTATTGGGAAGAGGCCACCCAAACCATGTACGGCTGGGCGCCCGATACGCCCATTGCCCGAGAGGCGCTCGTGCGCGACACCCTCTTCACCCATGCTTCCGGCGAGGGCATCGTAGCCGTTACCACTCATGCCCACTCCTCCGAGCGGCGCTCCGAAGCTATAGCAGCGCATGACGACACCCTCGCGCTGCCGCCGCTCGACACGCTGCAAATAGCCACCTCCAGCGCGCTTCGGGATGCCCACTACGCCGCGTTCCTCGACGGATACGACGATGACGGACTCGTCATGGCGTCGTACAACGGCGAGATATTCGTGCGATCCAACGGTACGTTTGAGGAAATTACGTCTCCCATCCAAGAGCGCCTCAACGACGCGTGGACGTACAATGGCATCGCACTGCCCAACGGCCAACTTGCGCTGGGCACCATTCACGACGGGGTGTTCATCCTGAACGCCGATGGCAGCCTCGCAACCCACTACTCCACCGACGCCCCGGTGCTAAACCTCCACCTCGACCAGCATGGCGGACTGTGGGGGCTGCTCGATGGCTCTATTGTGCGGTGGCACCTCGATATGCCGGTGACCACGCAGCCACTCGTCGATGTCAACGAAAACACAAGCGGACGCATCAATACGTTTGCTCGGCATCAGGGCGAACTCCACATTGGAACCATGACGAGCCTGCTCCGCCTGGTTCCCAACGACGCCCCCGCCTCTCCTCCAATGCTGGAACCCGTCACCCAAAGTCAAACCTGGGACCTTCTCTCCGTCGGCGAAACGCTGCTCGTGGCCGAAATCAACGGGCTGGATGTACATCGCGCAGAAGCCGACCCACGCCGTTTATGGGAGGCCACCACGTATGCGCTCCATCCAGCAACCCACGACACTACACGAATCTACGCTACAACCAGCGCAGGGCTGGGCATCGCACAGTTTGACGATAACCAGTGGACAGCGCTCGATCTGGTCGAAGACGTCGGCGTTGCGTCGCAGCATCTCGTTGAGGCGCCCGATGGCTCGCTCTGGGTGCAACATCCTGAAGAGGGCATCCAGCAGGTATGGACAAACGCACAGGGGGTCGATTCATTGCGCACCTTCACCACCGAGCATGAACTTCCCGAAGGACGTCCCTCTCTCGTGCGCGCAAACGACCGGGTCCTCGCCTACTACGACAGTACCGCCTATACGCTGCGCTCCCCCGAAAACGATACAGAAACACCCTTTGCACGCGACACCACCGTCGTGCGCACCACCAGCACAGCACTTACCCAACTTACCGCGCTTCCACCGAGCATCGCCACCTCCGATGCCCCGATATGGTGGGGCAAAACGACCGAAGGCCCCGCGCTTTTCCGAGCCACCGATACCGGCTATGCCGAACAAGCGCTCCCGTACCGCCGATTTCAACACTTCGCCTCACATAGCGGCATGCACCTGGAAACCACCACAGCAGGCGATACGCTGCTCTGGTTTGGAGCCGACGATACGCTCTATCGCCACCACTTTAGCGCCACCGACACCACCACCTCCCACACGCCGCACCTACACACCACCCACCTGACAGCAGGCGACCGCGTCGTTTCTCCATCGGCATGGTCGTCTGAATCTCCACTCGATGTGGCCTATGCGAACAACACCATCACCGCACAGGTGGCAGCCCCCTCGTATCGCACCCCCGGAGAAACACGCTTTCGCTACCGCACCAATGACGACACCTGGAGCGATTGGACGCAAAACTCAACCTACACCATGCCCAACCTGCGCGAGGGGGCATACACGCTTCATGTACAAGCCGAAACGGGCGAGGGCGTTCGTAGCGCTGTGCACACCATTCCCTTTCGCATCCAGCCCCCCTGGTACCGCACCCTGTGGGCCTACCTGATGTACGGCCTCCTGGCCACAGGCGGCATTATTGCACTGGTACAGTGGCGCTCGCGACACCTGCGCGCTCGCCAGCAAACGCTAGAAGCCACCGTCGCCGCCCGCACCGCTGAGGTCGAGGCCCAGAAAGAACAACTCCGCCAGCAAGCCCACGACCTAAAACAACTCGACGAGGCGAAGTCGCGCTTCTTCGCCAACCTTAGTCATGAGTTTCGCACGCCGCTCACGCTCATTTTAGGCCCCGTGCGCCGCCTCAAGGAAACGCTCAACCGCCGTGCTTCGCTCCCCCCAAAAGCTGCCACCGACCAGCTCGACCTCGTCGAACGCAATGCATACCGCCTGCTCCGCATGGTGCAGCAAATCCTCGACCTGGCCCGCCACGACGCCGGAGTGCTGCAACTGCGCGCCCACCCCACCGACCTGGGAACCGAAGCGGAACGCATCACCCAGTCGTTTGCCCCCCTGGCCGAACAGCAGCAGCTCACCCTCACCTGCACCGACCACCGCGACACTGCCGAACCGGTCTATTTGGATCCAGACGGCCTGGAACAGATCCTCGGCAATCTGCTCTCCAACGCGATTAAGTTCACCCCGAAAGGCGGACACGTCGACGTGCATATTAACGCCACGCCCACCACCGTACAACTCGCCGTCGCGGATACAGGAATCGGCATCCCTGAAGCACAGCAGACCCAAATTTTTGAGCGGTTTACGCAGGTTGACGATGCCTCCACCCGCACCCAAGAAGGCACCGGCATCGGGCTGGCGCTTACGCACACCCTTGTGTCGCTGCACGGCGGCACCCTGACCGTAGACAGCACCGAGGGCGAAGGCACAACATTTAGCGTCACGTTTCAACGCGGACACGCCCACCTCCCCGAAGAGCACATCGTGCAATCTCCGGATGCCTCGGCTTCTCCCTCCCCAGCCTCCGATGCCTCTCCCACTGAGCCGGACCCCGCTACGCCTCCCGCCAACACAATGCCTCAGGGGACTGAAGAAGGACCCGCCACAACGCCCTCCGACGCCGCTTCTCCTCCTTCCGACGAAGACCGCCCGCTGGTGCTCATTGTCGACGATAACGACGATGTGCGTACGTACGTGCGTACTGTGCTACATCCTACCTTTCGCATTGCCGAAGCTGCTACCGGTGTTGCCGGACTCGAACAGGCCCGCACGTTGCTCCCCGATGTGATTCTTGCCGACATCATGATGCCCAAAATGGACGGGCTGGCAATGACAAATCAGCTGCGCACCGAGCCGGAAACGGCAGCCATTCCAATTGTAATGCTCACCGCCCGCGCCGGTATCGACGACGAACTCGAAGGCCTGCAAGCGGGCGCCCTCGACTACATTCGCAAACCATTTGATGCACGTGTGCTCGAAACACGGATACGGGGCACCCTGGCCTACCAACACCGCTTGCGCCGTAAGCTCGAAGAAGCCGCCGCCCAATCGTCTGATACCGATTCGGCACCGGATCCGACGACTGAAGACGAATCTCGCTCTGACATTGAAAACAAACTGCGACGCGTGATTCAAGACCATATCACGAACCCCAACCTCGATGCGCAGTGGCTGGCCAATGCCGCGAACGTAAGTCGTAGCACGCTCTACCGTCGCCTCAATAACGCAGACGCCCCCAGCCCTGCCGCTCTTATACGTACCGTACGCCTTGAGGAAGGCTACACACTACTCAACAACAACGAAGGCACCGTCTCTGAAGTCGCATACGCCGTAGGCTTTCAGAGCCTCTCCCACTTTTCGCGCCAGTTCTCCGACCACTTCGGACACGCCCCTACCAGCGTAATGCGTGACTGAACACGCAATTTACCCCTGTGTCTCCTTGTGTCGATGCTCTGCGTCGACACGGTCTTCAGAACGCTCCTGCGTCCCCCGATGGAGGGATCCAAGCGGCATCACAACGACGTATCCAGAAGCAATCCACGTCCCCTATTGATCGATTCTGCCCAATATCCCTCATTTTGACACGTATAGTCAAACATTTGGCACGCTGACACAAGCGAAGAAACAATCAGCTTCCTATTATAGAGATCAGCTTAGGACGAAGCCGCTTGCCTGAGCCCCGAAATCGTGCGAGTTCGAATCGAAACGCTACCCCGCTATGTCCACCCCTGCTCCAACGAAGCGCTCCAACCGTGCCCCTCCGACCTCCACAAAAAAGGAGTCATCAGAGCACGACACCATCGACATGCTTCAGGCCGAACTAGAAGCCCTGGCCGCTACACTTCGCGCCCCCTCTGCCGATGCCTCCAAAGACAACCCAAACGAAAGCAAACAATGAACGGCTTGTTTCGTACGTTTTTCTGTATTGATTAAGCGTAGCTACAAAGCATTTATTGAAGGCAGCTTGCCTGTTTGAGTTGAGATAAGATTGCTTTTCCACATGCTCGTGTAGACGCGATGCATGCAGTCCCCCCCTCTTTTGCACCGTATCTTCCTTGCTCCCCGACTGCTATGTTTGCCCCGGTTCTACTGGTCGGTACAAGTACAACGTATCATACGCTTGTTCGCTATCGGCTTGCACACAATCCGTCAATCCAGTTAGAGGCCGTCTCTTCAGGTCCCGAGGCGCTTCGCACGCTTGATGATACCACTGCGCTCGTGGTGGTGGATGCAAACCTGCCCGACAGCACGGGTCTTGCACTCATTCGTCAGATGCGAGCCGGGTGGCCCTCTGTGCCCATCTTGCTCCTGGTACGCCCAGATGAAGCGCCTGACCCTGCCGAGGCGATGGCACAAGGGGCAACCGATTTGCTCATGACAGGGCGTTCCGACCTGGATCGTATCGAGTGGTGGATCGACCAGGTCAGCACGCGCACCTCGTCTACGCTCACCCTCCCCGCATCCGAAAGCCCTCTGCTTATTGGCGACAGCCCCGCTATGCGAAAGACGTTGTGCTGGATCGAGCGGGCCCGCACAACGGATGACCCTATCTTCATTTCGGGCGAGGCCGGAACCGAGCTTGAGCGCGTTGCCCGGCTCATCCATGAACAGTCGGAGCAGGCCGGCGCCCCCTTTATTGAGCTGGATGCGCGAACGCTTGTCCCCGATACCGCAGCAGAAACGCTTTTTGGCACCGTCCCCTCTGAACCAACCTCAAACACCATAGAAGGGGCATTTGCACAAGCCGGAAACGGCACGTTATTTTTGCACCATTTGGACCAGATGGATCCTGACGTGCAAGCATTGCTTCCAGAGGTGCTCTGCCACCACGCCTATACACCAGTAGGGAGTGACACACCCACCTTCTACCAGGGCCGCGTTATGGGAGCCGCCTACACTGACCCCGAACAGGCCGTTACCGAGGGCACGCTCCGGTCTGACCTGTACCATGTGATAAGCCAGTGTCCCGTCCCGATTCCCCCTCTACGGAAGCGCGAGCAAGACATTTTACTGCTGGCTAAACGTCTCCTTCGAGAAGAAACCTCGGAGACGGACACCGACGCGCTTTCGTTTTCTGTTTCTGCGATGCGCCGCCTGATGCAGCACGACTGGCCTCGCAACCTCAAAGAACTACGAGACACCATTAAGCGCGGAGTAGAAGCTGCCTCTGGCGTTGAAATCGGCGCTACAGATCTTTTCCCCGGCCAACAGCAGACAACACAGCCCGACGCTTCTGAAAACAACGAAAAGAGGGCAGACTCTATCCCTCAGAAGGAGATCAACGAGACCGAGTCTCCTCCTACACGCTCTATGTTCAATATGGAGCCCGAGCCTGACGATGAACCGCCGGTCTCCGCTTCCTCAACTGATGCCAACGACTCGGCACCGCCGTCTCCGTTAGAGGCCATGCAGGCAGCCCAGTCGCCCCATGACATTGTCCCGCTAAGCAAACTACAGGAGATGGCCGTTGCGCATGCGCTGCATGTGTGCAATGGCGACATGAAACAGGTAGCGGATGCACTGGGTGTGCCACGGGCTACGGTGGCTCACTTTTCTAACAACACAGTACAAGAACCACCTGTCAAGGCAGATTAGCCGCTCCCCCTTCGGTTATGTCCAACGCGCCCCACACAACGCTTGCCCCGGCAATCGACCCCCGGTTTGACGTGCCCCTGCGAGGGGTGTCAGTAGATCACGCCACACGCTGTGCGCACTACAACGATTCACACGACATCATCGCGATCCGGTTTGCATGCTGTGATGTGTTCTACCCCTGCCATGCATGCCACGACGCCGTAGCCGACCACAAAGCCCAGCGGTGGGATGCCCGAACTGACCTGGATGAAGAGGCCATTCTCTGTGGCACATGCCGCACTGTTCTCACATGGCGACAGTATCTCAACAGCGACCACGCCTGTCCGTCGTGCGGGGCAGCGTTCAATCCGGGCTGCCATACCCATCTTCACCTCTACATGAAGCACGCGTCATCGATACAGTCCGGACCCTGAAGAGGGAGTCTCTCAAGACGGGTTGTGCTATAGGCTGAGGTCCAGTGTCCTCGTCGCGATGTACAACAGGTATGACCTTACGGCCCCTCTGCGTCGCCACGCTTGCCGAGACGCTCCAGCGTCGCCAAGTCGCTCTCCCGGTTTCTTTACTTCGGGGGGGTACGTTGGACGCAGAGCGTCCATTCGTCCGTCGCGACGCAGAGCATCGCGACGAGGACGCAAACGGGAGTTCGCCTCCGGTTGCGTTGTGTATACACCATAGCTCCTCTGAGGGGGACGTGATGAACGCCTTCCACGGTTCCTTCCTCCTCGGGGAGAAAGGGTAGGATGGAGGGGAATCCATCCGGCAATCTCCAAAACCATTGTTGAGGTCACCTAGTCTATGCACACAACTCGAGATGGTGATAATCGTTGATCACGGGTTGCAAT
>CAZZCI010000033.1:13030-14206 GCA_964653015.1 uncultured Rhodothermales bacterium | reverse complement strand
GCTTTGTAGGGAATACTTATCTTTTCAAGTCTCCTTCCCTCATCTCCCATTTCTTGAACCTAGCTCCTGCCTATCTATTGGCGAGAGTGGACAGAATACCTGCTGATCCCTATTATTAGGAAACAGAAGCCCACACTCTATCCACCACCGTTAACCCCCCGCCCATTACGTGGCTAGCTGCATGGCATATCGCAATAATTCAGATCGGTTGCACGCCTTGCACAGCTACACCCTGCTTGGTGCCCAATCGGCCTCATCGCAGTGGCAACGGGTTGTAGCGCTAGCAGCCCGCACGCTCAACATGTCCACAGCCATTGCCACCCTGGTGGATGCCACCCAAGTGCATATCCAAGTAAATGAGGGTCCACTCGATGCCACCTTATACCGACAGCACGGGTTCTGTGCCGAGGTGGTAAACAGCCAGCAAGCGCTCGTGGTGAACGACCTCCGGCAAGATGACCGGTTTGCAGACCACCCCCTTGTCTCGGGTGAAACAGCACTTCAGTCGTACGCAGGAATCCCTCTTACAACACCCAGTGAACATGTTATTGGCACATTAGCCGTCATGGATGGGCGTCCGCACACATTCACCGACAACGACCGACAAACATTGCGCGACCTGGCGGCTCTTGGACAGGCTCAACAACACCCGGCTCCTGCTGCCACATCTCCCCAAGACATCTTGGAAAGCATCACCGATGCGTTTTTTGCACTCGACTCCCAGTGGCAGTTCACGTATGTAAACAAACAAGCAGAAACGGTACTCCAACGGACACGGCATGAATTGATTGGAGCGAACGTATGGGATGAATTTCCTGAAGCTGTAGACTTAGCCTTCTACGAGGAATACCATCGTGCCGTACGCACCCAAGAAAGCACCCAATTCGAAGCCTACTTTCCCCCACTCAATACCTGGTTTCGCGTTAATGCTTACCCGTTTGAAGGCGGGTTATCGGTGTATTTTGATGACATCACCGAACATCGACGCCTCCAAGCGCAGTTACGGGACGAAAAGCGGCAAGCACAGATGCTCTTTGCCGATAATCCCGTGCCTATGTTTGTCTATTCACCTGATACGCTGCGCTTTCTCGACGCAAATGAGGCAGCGATCCGGCAGTATGGCTACACGCGCCATGAGCTGTTGGATATGGAGATTACCGACATTCGCCCTGCGCA
>CAZZCI010000033.1:0-12930 GCA_964653015.1 uncultured Rhodothermales bacterium | reverse complement strand
TGTAAATGACGCATTTGCAGATATTTTCGGGTATCCGAATCGGGAGGCTCTACTTGCGCTCGACTCGTTGGATGTCTTGTATGCTACCCCCGAGCAACGTGATGAGCTGGTTCAGGAATCTCATACAACAGGGCACATTCAAAATCGCGAGGTGCAGTTCAAGCGCGCCGATGGTACGACTTTCTGGGGCTTGCTCAGTGCAACAGCTGTGCAGGATGAAAACGGGGCTATACTACACCGCGATGGGGCCGTGCTCGACATTTCGACCCGCAAAGAAGCAGAGCGTGAACTCAAAGCCCATGAAGAGTACTTGGCCGTTACGCTCAACTCCATCGGCGATGGCGTCATTGCCACCGATCCGCAGGGACACATCACAGAAATGAATCAGGTTGCGCAGGACCTTACAGGGTGGCCTATTGCCGAAGCTGAAGGGCGGCTCCTGACTGAGGTCTTTCCCATTCACAATGTACATACCAAAGCTCCCGTTGAAAATCCGGTTGACAAGGTCTTGCGCGAAGATGGAATTGTAGGCATGGCGAACCATACCGTGCTTACCGACCGAACGGGCGCTACCATCCACATTGCCGATAGTGCCGCTCCTATTCGCGATGACGACGACCAACTCTTGGGTGTTGTTCTGGTGTTTCGCGATGTGACCGACGAATATGAACAGCAAGCGGCTCTAGAAGCCGAACGAAAACGCCTCGAACTTGCTTTGCGCGGCGGCGACCTGGGGCTTTGGGATTGGAATCTGAAAACGGGCGAGGTGTACTATAACGACCGATGGGGCGAAATGCTGGGATACGAACCCCACGAGATCGAAAACACCGTTGACATGTTCGAAAAAGCAGCCCACCCGGAAGATAAAGAACGAACGTTTCAAGAGATAGAGCGCCACCTCAACGGGGAAATTCCCCATGTCGATCTCGAGATTCGCATGTACACCAAGCAGGGAGACGTACGGTGGATTCTGGATCGGGGCCAAATCGTTGAACGAGACGAGGACGGAACGCCACTACGCGTCGCTGGAACTCACCTCGACATCACCGAACGCAAGCAGGCGACCGAAGAGCTGGCTCGGCAAAAGCGTTTGCTTGATAGCGCCATCGATAGTCTGCCTGGCATTTTCTATCTGGTTGAAGAAGAAGGCCCAATCCTTCGGTGGAATGACAATTTAGAGCACGTTATTGAGTACAGCGCTGAAGAAATTGATACCCTCGCTCCGCTTGAAGATCTTTTTGAAGGTGACGATCAGGCGCGAGTACGCTACGCTGTACGAACCGCCTTCCAAGAAGGGCACGCCACCGTGCAAGCCACCATCGTGAGCAAATCCGGAGAGCGCACTCCGTATTTCTTTTCAGGACGCAGCATCGTGATAGAAGACACGCCCTGCATCATTGGGGTGGGCGTTGACATTACGGAACGCAAAAAAGCCGAAGCGGCCTTGCAAGCGCGTGAGAGGCGTCTAGAGACCTTTTACGATGCCATGAGCCGCTTAGCGCAAGCCGAAACCCCTGAGGTCTTGGCCCAGCAGGTGTGCGACTTGATTACCGATACGCTCGAGTATCCCATCTGTGCAATGCGCTACGTCCAAAACGGCGAACTTGTCCCCGTGGCCGTATCCGACGCCTGTACGAAGTTGATGGAAGGCGAACGCCCCGCGTATGATTTGGATGGGCCCGGTGGCGTTGTGAAAGCCTATCGTACACAGTCCACTGTTCGCTATCGCGAATCAAACGGATCCGAAGCTATTCACATCTTAGAACAGGGCAACGTGCAGTCATCCGTGTATGTACCGATTCGCCGCTACGGTACCATCTCTGTAGCCAGTACTGATCCAGAGGGTATTGACCCATTCGATGTGAACTTGCTCGACATCCTGGCGCACAACATGGCAAGTGTACTGGACCGCATTGCACGCGAGCGTGAGTTGCGCGACGCCCGCGACGAGGCCAAAGAAATGAACCGACTCAAGTCGGCATTCTTGGCCAATATGAGTCACGAAATCCGCACGCCGCTGACCTCCATCATCGGGTTCTCAGAGATTCTTGCTGACGAGGCGGACGACTCTACCCAGCATTTTGCCGAGCTCATTCAAAACAGCAGCCAGCGACTCATGGAAACGCTGCGCTCGGTGCTCGACCTGTCGAAGCTCGAAGCCGGTGCAATGGAGCTGGAGCCTCATCAGATACGAATCGATCGCGTGGTGCAAGAAACCGTCGATCTGTTTCAGGCCCGCGCCGAATCAGATGGCATTACGCTGGCCGTGCATGGTATAGATCAGCCGGTGAATGCCTCTGTTGACCGTGGCGCCTTGCATCGTATCTTGAGCAACGTGCTCAGCAACGCCATCAAGTTCACGCCCGCTGACGGACAGGTAACGCTTCGCCTTCGCACCACGCCTGATGTGTTGACATTAGACATCGAAGATACCGGGGTTGGCATTGACGAAGATTTTCTGCCGCACTTGTTTGACGCATTCAGACAAGAGTCGACTGGTGACACGCGCGCCTATGAAGGCAGCGGACTCGGGCTTACCATCACGAAGCGTCTGGTGGAGATGATGGACGGAACGATTGAGGTGCAAAGCACAAAAGGGGAAGGCACGACGTTTACCGTGCGCCTTCCCCGGAATGTGCCTGAATCATTGTCAGAGGATGACTCAGAGTAGCCTGGTGCACCATCACACCTGGATGGGGTCGCTCGGAGCTATCATCGCAAGGCGACCAAGTCATGTGACGAAAGGGGGCGCATCATCAAGCAGTGCACCTCACTCAGCCTCAGTAACTTCGAGGGACTGTTGCGTCAAAACGCTGTCTTCCTCGGCCCAGACATACCGGAGTTCGTATGATCCTGGCGTGTTTGGCGCAAACACGGTTGCAGGAGAACCCGCCCGGCTGCGGGCGCGGCTCTTATAGGTATCTGGATCCGCATCGGGAGAGGCAATGGCGATAAAATCAGATGGACCGTTAGGGCCAATCCAGGAAACATCAATGCCTGTCCCCCGCTCAACGCTGTCTGGAGCTTCTAAACGAGCCTGAAGTGGAAGGACAACGACGTCCTTCCGCTCAATAACATGATCTTCTTGCCCCATTATGTAGCGCAATTCGTATTCGCCAGGCTGTTCGGGCATCCGCAACGTAAGAGGATGCCCGCCTCTGTCTGTTCTTCGGCTTGTGACGGTCTCATCATCACGTGAGCCGGGTTCGGCTAATGAAATATAATCGCGATGGTTATCCGGCCCTTCCCAATCAATATCTACAGGGGTATCGACCATCAGCGTATCCGCAACGTCAAACGAGGCGGTCGCCTCTGTAATGGTAATCGGCGAGCGGGCAATCACACGATCTGATTGATACATGACGTACCGAATCTCATACTCTTCCCCACTTGGTGTATCCGGTGCGCGGACACTGAGTGGATTGCCGCCCCGACTGGTTCTACGCGTGTCAACAGAGGAGCCGTCACTACTGCCTTGCTCGGCCAGACTGATGTAGTCACGCGGATTGTCGGGGCCTGTCCACGTCACTGAAATATGCGAGCCCGCCCCGACCTCGCTGGGCACATCAAGGTCAGCGTCTACCTCAGTCACCTCAATCGAAGCGGACGCTTGAATTTCGTCATCGTCGTTTTGCACATATCGGACCTCATACATCCCGGGATGATCGGGAGCTCTCAGTGTGAGGGGATCTCCCCCTCGGTCGGTTCTGCGACTGTTGATGGTAGATCCACCGGAGGTCCCTTCTTCTGCGATTGAAATGTAATTGCGCGACTCTTCAGCGCCATCCCAGCCTACCTCGAAGCGAGCACCCGCATGTACCGACGCTGGAAGTGTGAGACGAATTTCATTATCCTCAACCGTTTGTGTTTCAGTGTCGCCGTTAAGGTCCTCCTCTGAATCCGGCACGCATGCAGGAAGTCCGATCAAACACAGAATGAGAACAAGGAATCCGATATGATACGTGCGTTTAGCGTAGGTATACATGACGGTTATAGGTACACGCTATGGTAAGATGGGGTACAGGAGATTTACAGGCACCCATCCACATTGGCGTGGGGACGACGCCCGAGTGTGAAGATGAGCCAAAGTCAATGTATAAAAGCCTGCTCCCCAATCGCAAGTCGTTTACTCTGCTGTCAGCACCACAAAGTCGCCTTGGCCGGTGTGCGCGTCGTCATCAAATGTGCTCGGATCTGCTACCGCATCAAAGTAGACAACGAGTTGAGGCGTGCCGGGGCGGTAGTGCGCAAGCGTTTCGGGAGTGCCGGTACGTTCGGCGATGTGGAAGCGCCCGGTGAGGTGCATGACAACGGCCTCCGGTGTGTGCAGCAGGTGTTCGGCAATGGTGTACGCCATCGTGGCATCCCACAGCATTTGCGCATCCAGCAGGTGGGCCATGCCGCTGTCGTATTCGTGGGGCGAGGCCGTCTCGTCGGTGTCGGTCGTATCCGAAGGGGCGTGGTTGGTGGGATGGGCGCCGCCGTGCATCTGCGCAAGAAAGCGCTCGCGGTACGCCTCACTGGCTTCGGGATACGGAAGCGGAGGCAGCCAATGGAGGGCGGAGGCGGGCAGGTCATCGAGGGCTGCGCGTCCCTCACGGGCTACACGGTTTACATATCGGCGGGGCGCGTTGGCTGCAAGTACGGGAGCGTTATGGGTGCGCGCCGAATCCACCAGCGCATGATAGTCGCGCTCGTAACTCGGCCACGGACGGCTGGCCTGCAGGAAGTGATCCTCGGGAATGAGTCCGGCCAGATACTCATCGAGCACGGGTTGCACATCGCGCTCAAACATTTCGAGAGAGAGCGTGGCCGGACGCTCATGAGTTAGCAGGCGCTGCCATAGTGAATCTTGCAACGCGTGAATGGGCGCATGACCGTGGATTTCGCCCAGAAGCACCACCTCCACCGTATCAAACGCGGCCTCAATCGCGTCCAGGGACGCCGGTTCGCCTGTTGCCGTGTACACGCGGTAGTCAGTCGTATCCGCGTATGCGCTGGATGGCATCGCCTGAGCCGTATGCCCTACGGCTCCGATAAGAAAGGTGGCGAGAAGACCCGCGAGCAGAGAGAGGCGCACAGCATTTACAGAGGGTTAGTCGTCAGAGTCTTCGTCTTGGTTCAGGATTTCGTCGATATCCACGGTCTCATCGATGAGATGTGCGAGTAACTCAGGGTGCTCGTCGGCCAGGCGCTTCGCCAGCGGCAGAAAGCGCTGCACAGCGGCCCGGTTGTGCCCACTGTTGTAGTGTGTGCGCAGCTGTTTGGTGGCCTCTTCGAGCGGATCGAGGGGGAGCTCAGCGCGCTCTATGTCGATGTCGTAGGCTTTAGCCATACGGATGAGCTCAAACTCATCTTCGTGGGTGGCCAGCACAATGGTGGTTCCTTTCTTGCCTGCACGCGCCGTACGCCCCGACCGATGAATAAGATACTCGCGGTCTTGCGGCACGTCGTAAATGAAGACATGGCTTAGTGCCGAAATGTCGATACCGCGTGCCGCTACATCGGTCGCCACAAGCATACGCACTTCGCCATCGCGGAGCCGGTCAATTGCCTCTTCGCGCTTGCGTTGCGACAGATCGCCCGACATTTCGTCGATGTTGTACCCGGCGTTGCCCAAGAACTTGCGCAGGTAACTGACTTCTCGCTTCGTGTTCGCAAAGATGAGCGCCGACTCGGGCTCCTCCATTTCAATGAGCTTGTGCAGCACGCGGTCTTTTTCCATCGGCTGCGTAAGGTAGTAGCGATACGAAATTGCATCCACACTTACGTGGCCGGAGCTCAGCGACAGGAAGTCGGGATCCGATAGGAACTCGCGCGCGACCGAGCGGACTTTCGGCGGCATGGTTGCGCTAAACATGCACGATTGCCGGTCGGGCTTGAGGTAGTCGCGAATCTCCTTCATGTCGGGGTAGAACCCCATAGAGAGCATCTCGTCGGCTTCGTCCAGAATGAAAAAGTGGACGGTTTCGGCCTTGAAGTTGTCGCGTTTCAGGTGGTCGAGTACGCGTCCAGGCGTGCCAATGATGACCTGCGCGCCGTCTTTGAGCGCTTTGATCTGCGGCGCATAGCTCACACCACCATAGATGAGCGCTGCACTGAGTTCGTTGGTGGCGGGGGTGGCAATCTTCATCCGCTCAAACTCTTCGTGCACCTGCCGCGCCAGTTCGCGCGTGGGGGTGAGGATAAGCGCTTGTGCTTCCTTGCGTGCAGGGTCCAGTACATCAAACAGAGGAAGCAGAAAGGCGCCTGTTTTGCCCGACCCGGTGCGCGACTGTACGATAAGGTCGCGATTGGCAATTAGATACGGAAGGGCTTTGCGTTGCACCTCCATAAGATCATCCCATCCGGCGGCCCGCATGGCTTGCTCCACATTGTCGGGGAGCCCATCGGCTGTGATCTCGTCCAGAGGAGCATCAGGCTCCTGCAGTTCCCCGACCTCGGCTTGACGCTTTTTGCGCTGTGCCTTGGAGGTCAGGTCAATGACGTTGGTGTAGGACGGTGTGTTGGGCGAATCCACCATTACGGACGAGTACACTTAGCGAGGATGAGAGACAACCAAAGCGCAGTTAATTGCGCTCACAACACGCCTGTACGACAGCGTGTCGTTAAACGATCCATAGACTGTGGGGCGTGCTCGCGGATGTTGACACCCCTTTACAACCCGACTGATGCGAAGAGCAGCCAATACGGTGCCTGAACTGCAGCGTTACATAGCAAGACCGCCATCGACTTGCAGCACCTGTCCGGTGATGTAGCTAGCGGTGGGGCTGGCCAAGAAGAGCACCGCCTGCGCGACATCGTCAGGGCTAGCAGGGCGCCCAAGCGGAACGGCATCGAGCATGGCTTGCTGAGCGTCGTCGCTCATGGCTTCGGTCATGTCGGTATCCACATATCCGGGAGCCACCACATTCGCCCGCACGCCGCGTCCGCTTAGCTCTTTGGCCAAGCTCTTGGTAAACCCAATGATGCCGGCTTTGGAGGCCGCGTAGTTGGTTTGCCCGGGGTTTCCAATGATTCCCACAACCGATGCGATATTGATCACGACGCCGCTGCGCTGCCGCATAAATGGACGATAAGCTGCTTTGCAGAAGTTGAAGACGCCTTTCAAGTTGGTGTTGAGCACCGCATCCCAGTCGTCGGCATCCAGGCGGAGCATGAGCCCGTCGCGCGTGATCCCGGCGTTGTTGACAAGCACATCGAGGCTGCCCCAGGCATCGGTAACGGCGGTAACGGCTTCCTGCGCTGACTCGGGATTGGCCACATCGCCTTGCAAGGCCATGGCGTCGGTGCCTTGCTCGGTAAGCGTTTCTACGATAGCCTCCGCGGCCTCCGTAGACGAACGGTAGGTAAAGGCCACACGAGCACCGGCTTTGGCAAAGGCATCGACAATGGCACGACCAATGCCGCGCGTGCCGCCAGTGATGAGAACAGATTTATCGGTGAGGTCCATAGCCACGAAAAAAAGGATTTAGGATAAGGAAGATCGTACGGCGCTTATGCCGCGTCGAGTAGATCCGCAAGATCGTCAGCGGTGTCGGCACTGTGGCGCTGGGTATCGCGGCCCAGCGTGCGTTTCACCAGTCCCTGTAACACGGTGCCCGCGCCCACTTCTACAAACCGGTCGGCGCCGTCGGCTTCGATGGCCTGAAGCAGCTGGGCCCACCGTACAGGGGCCTGCAACTGCTCGATAAGACGTTTCCGAATTTCGTCGGGGTCGGTTGTGGGGGCGGCGGTCACGTTCAGGTAAACGGGACACGTAGGGGGCTGAATCGAAACAGCTTCCAGCGCTTCGGTAAGCCCTTCGCGCGCATACGCCATCAGCGGCGAGTGAAACGCCCCGCTTACAGATAGTGGAAGCGTGCGCGCCTCGATTACATCGCAGGCCCGCTCTACGGCCTTCACATCTCCTGAGATGACGATTTGACCGGGCGCGTTAAAGTTGGCGGGCTGCACCACCCCCGTTCCGGTTTCTGTGATTTGTGAGCAGATCGATTCAACGGTCTCGTCGTCGGCGCCAAGTACGGCGGCCATGGTACCAGGACGCACATCACCAGCCTCGGCCATTAGTTCGCCCCGGCGGCGCACCAGGCGCAGTCCGTCTTCAAACGAGAGGGCGCCCGCGGCAGCCAACGCGCTGTATTCACCCAGGCTGTGCCCCGCAACCATGTCCGGCGCCCGATTGTGGGCGTTGAGCACCGCCATGGCGGCCAGGCTGTGCGTGTAGAGCGCGGGTTGGGTGATCTGTGTTTCGGTGAGGGCCGCCTCGGCATCCTCGACATCGGCGGTGCCAAACATCAGCGCCCGCAGATCAACCCCAAGAATGTCGTTGGCCGCATCGATGCGCGCCGCGGCATCGGGATAGGCGTTGTAGAGCGATTGGGCCATGCCCACATACTGGGCACCCTGGCCCGGAAAGAGATAGGCCGTAGAAGCCATAACAGTCAAAAGCAGATTCAGAGATCAGTACGATAAGGAGAGTTACACCGCCGATCCATCGTAGGCCCACGTCAGATACGAGGCGCCCCAGGTGAGTCCGCCCCCGAATGTGGTGAGCACGAGCTGATCGCCTTCGCGGAGGTCGGTCTCCCAGTCGTGTAAGCAGAGCGGAACGGTAGCAGCAGTGGTGTTACCATACCGGTGAATGTTGATCATCACCTTGTCGGGATCGAGCCCCATGCGGTTGGCCGTGGCATCAATGATGCGTTTGTTGGCCTGGTGAGGCACAAGATAATCCACATCATCCGCCGAAAGGTTATTGCGCTCCATAATCTCCACACACACGTCAGCCATACCCGTCACCGCGTGGCGAAACACGGGGCGTCCGTCTTGCTGCAGGTAGTGCTGGCGGTTTTCGACGGTGTCGTGAGAGGCCGGGCGCAAGCTGCCGCCGGCAGGCATTTTGAGAAGGTTGGCTTGGCTGCCATCAGAGTAATGCACGGTGTCTTGGAGGCCGTGGGTATCGTGTGCCTCAAGTAGAACAGCGCCTGCGGCATCGCCAAAGAGGATGCAGGTGCTCCGGTCAGAGTAGTCGGTGATTGCGGTCATCTTGTCAGCACCTACAACAAGGACCCGCGCTGCGCGACCGCTTTCAATGAAGCTGGCCCCCGTGGTAAGGGCGAACAGAAATCCGCTGCATGCCGCCGAGAGGTCGAATGCCCATGCGTTGGTCGCTCCAATGGCATCTTGGACAAGGCACGCAGTCGCAGGAAAAAACATATCGGGCGTTACCGTAGCCACCACGATAATGTCGATGGTGGCCGGATCGACGTTGTGTCGATCAATAATTTCTTGGGCGGCCTGTGCCCCCATGTAGGCCGAGGCCTGGTCCGCATCCTCTAGAATGCGGCGCTCCTCAATGCCTGTGCGCGTTCGAATCCACTCGTCGGAGGTATCAACAATCTCTTCCAGGTCTGCATTTGTAAGCCGGCGGTCGGGCAAGAAGTGACCAACGGCGGTAATTGCAGCCTGAGACGGAGGGGAAGCAGAAGCAGCCATGCGAACAGGGGCAAAAGCAAAAAATACAATGGAACCGAAAGCCTGTACGGGCAAGCAGGGGCTATAGGTTGCACGCAGCCAGGCCTGCCCGTTCTGCGGCTATGCAGTCTGCGGGCTAAACGCCGACCGAAGCGCATCAACAACATCTGTCTCCGCAAGGTCTGAAGCGGAGTGGATGCCTTGCGCAATGGCTCGGGCCGATGAACGACCATGCCCAATAAAAACGGAGCCGTTGACACCGATAAGAGGGGCCCCACCTCGGTTTTCATGGTCGAAGCCCTTTTGCACGTTACCCAGTACATTTGCTACCAGGGCACGCTCTTCGTGCGACAACTCTTGGCGCTCCATTTCTTGCTCGGTCATTGTGGAGAGCACGGTCGTCATGGACTCGCCAAACTTGAGCAGCACGTTGCCCATAAAGCCGTCGCAAATGAGCACATCAGCGGCGTAGTGAAGCAGGTCGCCCCCCTCCACATTGCCCGCAAAGTGGATCGCGTCGTCATCGTCGAGCAGAGCGTGAGCAGCCTTGACCTGTTCGTTACCCTTGGTCTTTTCCTCGCCAATGTTGATGAGGCCAACCGACGGTGTATCCATGTCAAGGACATGCCGCGCGTACACTGTGCCCATGCGCGCAAACTGAAGCAAGTGGGAGGGCTTGCAATCGACATTGGTGCCAATATCGATCACGATCGAAAAGTCGCCGCGTAGCGTTGGAAAGAAGCCAACAATAGAGGGTCGCTCCAGTCCCTCAATCCGCCCTAGGATAAACATGGATGCTGCCATGATGGCGCCCGTATTGCCCGCGCTAATGAAGGCATCGGCAGCACCGCTTTTGTGTGCTTTCAGCCCCAGATGAATGGATGACTGCCGCTTCGTTTTGAGCGCAGCAGCAGGCGCCTCCTCCATCGTAACGACATCAGGAGCATCGTGGATGGTAAGAGGGAGCGAGTCGGCTTCGGGATGAGCACGAAGCGCCTCTTTCACGCGTTGTTCTGGCCCGTACAGGGTAACATGGAGATCTGCATCAGGCCGCTTCAACGCGTTCACGGCTCCTTCGACCACGGCATCAGGGGCGTGGTCTCCTCCCATAGCGTCAACGGCAATGTGGCTAGGCATGTGCAACCGGCATATCTGTCAAGGGACTTGCGAAGGGATCGTAACGTACAATCCACATCGCCTTAAGTAAACAGCCTGAACATTAAAATGCACGTTTTGCCCTCCACCTTTCATGGTAAAGCACAAAACGTGCACCAAATTGGGTGCCTTAGCGTGCCTAATCAAACGGCAGACAACCCATAGCAGGCAGGCCCGGGGCGCCAACAAGAGCTGATGGGGCACCTTATCCGAGCAGTTCTTCTGTTGGCTCAACAACCTGACGACCGCGATAGTGGCCGCAATACTTGCAAGCCCGATGCATAATTTTGGGGTTGCCGCAGTTGTTGCACTCCATCAGTTGTGGAGCTTTCAAGCTATTGTAGTATCGGGAGCGGCGTTTGCGCGAACGCGATTTCGAATGACGGCGCTTAGGAACAGCCATGACAAACAGTCAACGTAATGGTCTAAAAGGTCAAGAGGTAGGAAGTCACGGGGCCAACCGTAGCAAGCAGTGACCTTCCTGGTGCCACTGGCAGCCTGCAACTGTACAATGATTCGGGCTGCATGGCGATGTACATAAGGCACAAGCCACCTACAACGTAGATGCATGCCCCCCAATCGGATTCATACGCAACGGGACTACAGTGCCATTTTGCGCAGAATTAGTATTGGATGTACAACGGTGGTGATTTTGGATTACGAGGCTGGGTCGTCAGTGTCGTCGTCGCGGAGCTGTTTGAGCTTCTCCCAGCGCGGGTCGATATCATCTGTGGCTTCCTCCTCGGGCTCATCAGGAGCACCGTACTGTAGCTGTAGTTCGGCATCTTCGGCTCCCGGCGCAACGACCCGCTGCGGAATAGCCAGCTTTAACGTATCGTGCACAATGTCGGTAAGGTCAAGCTTCTTATCGGTGGGCGCCATAGAGCGCACCTCATCGTATGCCTCGTGCTCATCGTCGGCCTCGGCCAGGTGGTCGGGGCCAAACAGCACCACGTATTCGTTCTGAATCGGGTGCCAAAACCGTTCGAGCGTTCGGTCGCACGTCAGGTGCGCCTCTGCCCGCAATTCCATCGTAATGAGGATGCGATCGCGCTGACACTGCAGATGCATCGACACATCGAGGCTGCGAAAGGCGTCTTCCTCCAGGTCAACCGCTTCAGGGTCGGGTTCGAGCGTGACGCGGTGCACCCCCGACCGAAACGGGGTGATGTCTAACGTCAACATAACGATTTGGAGAGACCGAGCAAAAGTTTAAAAGGAGGCGTTGGTATCACTCGTGAAAGCCGGGTGTTCCACAACGTGTCCCGGCATGTCTCAACCATGCAGTTCGCTGAAGACAAGATACCATTCCACGAGTAGGTGGGCAGAAGCTTACGTTATCGCAACGCCTTCGACTCTTTGCAGATTCTGTACTTGACCTTCCTTGCTGCAGTTGTTATGCTCTGTATTCCGTTTGTTTCAGCAAAGGCTGTCGGCCCAAAATGCCATGCTCGCCCGCATGTGCATAGAATGTGGATAAGTTGGTCATGCTATGCTGAGTGTGCACTCTCAATCCAGTTTTCCACACCAGTATGTGGAAAACTATGTCTCTCAGCATCCCCAAATGTCCGTAACCTCCTAACAAAAAGGGGGTTACGAATTGTGGATAACTTGTGGAAAAAGTGTGGATAACTTTGGCCGCACGTGCCATATCTTCATTTTTCCCAAGGGGGAATCACAAGGGGTGTGGATAACTTGTGGGGACAGCATGCCACGTTGGCCTTGCCTCAAGCTGTAGGTGCCTTACCTCGGCGAGTGGAGCGTCTAGGTTTTGCATGACAAACAGTTGGCGGAAACGACGTACGGGGAAGCCATTCCTTCTGTCCTAGGAGGTAACTCAAAAGAAATATATTTACACCTTGTCATCGCGAGGAAGGAGCCTGCGACTGACGTGGCGATCTCATGCCCCCGACCTGGACGGTGCTGCCCGGCTTGATGGCACAAGATTGCCGCGTCGCTAGCGCTCCTCGCAATGACATAATCAAAGATACTTTTGTGGGTCTACTTAGTTTGCAGGCTTCTCGTTTTGTCGAAAGCTGCTTCTATCTTTGCAAAAGACGCGGGTTGTATTGCCATGTGACGCGGAACGCTCGTGCAGAGCATGGCTTGAAAAGGATGGTACAACGACGCCTTGTGTATGCGTAGAGTTTGGTTCAGAGAAGTTTCCACTCTTCTACGTGTGGCTCGCATGGCTTCATTTAATTTTGTCGCTCGCCGTGGGCTGCACCTATTGCTGCAGTGAACGCGGCCCAATCAACACGCTGGGGTATGAATCAGTCTGCTGAAGAAGTATGGGAG
>CAZZCI010000032.1:0-14890 GCA_964653015.1 uncultured Rhodothermales bacterium | reverse complement strand
GGAGTGCCACCCGAATCAACCACAGCAGAACCAACCGCAAATGAATCCAGCCACGCCACCTATCACGTGTCGGATGAATGCCCCGAAGAAGACAACGACAGGGCACGAAGGTGGTTAAAAGATATTTTGGAAAATCAGGAAGCGAGACAGAATGATGGCATTTACGCAGAGCCCGAGGATGTGCGGGTCATGAACAATGATGACGATCCAGAGGCCTGTGCAACATTTGCCCCGTTTTTTGCCGATTCAGAAAACGAGCGCCTCCAGCACTTCTTTTACACCACAGGAGACTATCACTTTATTGTAACGGTGCTACGCCCTGAGGTGGAAGATCCGTTAGCTGGCGGGGACAGCATCATGGTTACTGATGCAGACTACAACACGATCAAGTTTTATATTTAGAGTTTGATGGTATCGTGCAAACCTATACAGGTCTTCCCAAGCTCCTAAAGCGCTGCTGGGTCGCGGCGTGCGCGCTGTGCCTGGTCGCGGCTCCGGGCTATGCCCAAGATGTCGCTATCTTCCAGACCGAAGAGGTACCGTACATCCAGGCAAGCGATCTACAGCATGTCACGCTGCATCGTGACAGCGCGAGGGGAAAAAAACGAATCTGACGAGTCGGTTGTTGGACAGTCCTCTGCTTTTGCGGAGGTCGTATCCGCTTCTTCGTTGAAGGAGGTATACCGGCTGGTAGGAAGCCCCAAATGCCACAGACCGAGCTGACTCTCCGAGGGACCGGTCCATGTATACGCTGAGGTATGATGGGGCAACAATCGAATACGAAATGTATCAAGATGGACCCCGGGGCGTTACATCGCTGGAAATGCACTCGTCAGACTGGAAGCTTGCCATTGGGGAAGAAAAGATCTACCCCGGAATGGCCCTCTCCGAGCTGAGTGTTGCCCTCAAAACCACCCGTCGCTCAGGTGACACGCAGCCTTTTGATGATCCTGATATCGATACATACATTTCGATCACCATTGCTGAAGAGAGCGATGACGGATCGCCATAGATCAGAGACATGGGACGAACCCAGTTTGTATTGTATATCAACGACGATACCGAAACAGTTGAAATGATTCATTATCGGCGCCCTCCACTATAGTGTCTTCAAGCTCTGTACACGACAAAAGTCAGACGACGCTTCATCGTAGCGTGTCAATCCTAAAGGATTCGGTTCAGAGACGTTTTTTTCCCTCCATTCTAGCTGTCCTCCCCGGAGAAGAAGGAACCATAGGACGCTCTCATGAAGTCCCCCTCAGAGGAGCTACCGTGTATACACAACTGGTGCATCGCCAGGAGAGGCGGGATGCTGCCGCGTCCGCAGGTCATCCTGACGCCGCTAGGCGGACGGATCTGGGCGCCATCCCTTCAGACTCGGCACGTCCAGGGCGCGAGGGCCCCGCGGGGGTGGTCCCATCGACACTGAGCAGCAGGACACCTCGACTGCAGGGCGCTGAGATGCTTCACTGCATTCAGCATGACATACGTGGCATGACACGCTGGGAATGACATGTAGGGGATGCCCTCTCGTCTCCGGCGACAAGAGGGCGGTTTGCCGGGGTAGCTCCCCCAGAAATCGAATGAGAATTCGCCTCATCCTTTAAACGTCCGCTTGAGTTCACTTCATGCACCTCAACGTACTTCGCAACGCAGAACAGCCCTGCTCATGCAGGCGGTTCACCGGGCGGGTCGGGACGCTCATCGGGCGGGCCGTCTGGAGGGCCAGGCGGGTCGGAACGCCGGTCGGGGGGGCCTACATCAACAGGGGGCCCCGAGGGCACTTGGCCTTGAACAAGGGCGTCTAACACCACAGATGCCGGATGCCCCATCCCAATCGCTCCTGTTGCACGACGCGCAACCACTGACAGGGGTTGATCGCCTTGTTGATGGGCGCGTTCGAGTGCTTGCGGAAGCTGCCGGATCTGAGAAGGCTGGTAAACCGCATGGACTGCAGCATGAGCAAGCTGATGCCCTATCCCACCGGGCTGATCGGCTTCGGGAAGCTGGGGAAGGATCCGTAAGGCCGCCTCAATCCGAGTAGCAGATACCGCTTGACCTGATGCTCCTCCAGGCAGCGTTGTCAGCCAGGATTCGGTTACCTCGGGCGCAAGGTTCTGCTGACGAGCCGCTGTTACGCCACGAATCAGTGCAGTTCGATCTTCGGTCGAAGGCGCCTCCTCATTTATGCCCATTGTCGTACGTCCTTCTTCAGTAGCTAACCACGCGTCGATCAGCGACCCCGCTTCTTGCGTCTGCGTACGGAGCGTTTCCAAAACGGGCTGCATGCGGGTCGGCGGCACATTTTTAGACAATCCCTCCATGACTTTGGTAAGCAGTGCTGTAGCGGGCAAGTTGCTTTCTGCGATCTCAACGGAGGGCTCTATGAGCGCATATGTATCTTCTGCCGATACGCCACGCTGGTTAGCACGCTCGACGACAGACTCTAACATTGATGCAGGCAGTCCAGCCGCTTCTCCGCGTTCGATAAGTTCAGACATGTCGGAAGCCTGCGCAACAGCACACCCTGGCGACAGAACGCTCACCAAAAGCACAGCGCCCAATACACCGGCACAGAGACTTCGCATGTAAGACAAGGTTAACATAGTGCTTACGGGTCTACGATAATAACACCGTTTATGCCTCCAAACGAATCCTCTTCGGTGATCGCCCCATCGGGCAGGTCAATCCAGTTCGGAGTGCTCTCTGTATTCCAGCCGTTCTCATCGTCTACTTTATGGATACGGTACGCATATCGCCCCGGCGACAACGAGAGCGTGGTGTTGTGGCGATCGTTGCTATGCGTTGGCGTTAGGGGCTGACCCGGCAACGCCCAGTCGTTAAAATCGCCGGTGATGTATAGCTGCTTTTCACTTGAAGCAGGCACGGACAGATGGACGGTGTGGCCGTTATCCTCGACGTGCCACAGCGGGTCTTGTGCAGCGAGAGCAGAAGACGACTCGGCCAATACCGACTGATGCCGGAGGCGAACCCCAATCCCTGCATGGTGCCCTGTAGACTGGTCATTATTATCGACAAACGGATGCAGTACAGATGCTTGCACGAAAGCTTCAAGGGGTTCGCTGGGGCGCCACGTAACCTCAGTTCCAACTTGAGCAAATTGTGCCGTTGCGGTGCCCTGTTCTACGTTGTGCGAAGCCCTCTCCTCATCGGAGGAAACAGTGTAGCTGCTCTGATCGATCTGCCCATCAACTGTGACTGACCATGCCGAGGTGGGCCACCATGTAACTGCAGCACTGCCTCCTGTACCGGTTCCCATACTGCTTGCAGAAGCCGGTTGACTCCGATACAGGCGTATCGTGGTGCGTATGTTGTTTTGCATCCACCAATGCACAGCAGACTGCGCAGTAAAGGTGGATGTCCACCCGGACGCCGCTTCGGTTACATCTCCACGATAGCGCCGACCCGACCAGCCTGCGTACCCATCAATTCGTATTGCCCTCGTTGCACGCCACTGCACCATAGGCAGCACCCAGGCGCCATCCTGGCTCGTCTGCAGTTGATACCGTCGGAGTCCCGCATTCAGGCCTACCTCAACGGACTCACCAAGGGCGTGCAGCCCCTGGCTAGTGGCTTGAAGGAGAGGCACCACAGACGATGTGTTGCCCTCGCTTGCACGGCCTCGCGCCTCAAAACGCGCTGTGGTGCGCACATGTGCACGGAATGCCGAACTTTTCCAAGAGAGCATGCCTTCCGGCATTGCACCAGCAAATGTCGGTGTAACAGCAGGGTCCCAGATACGAAGCATAGGATCAGTGTATGGGTTCGTTTGATGCCCAGCCGTTGCTGTAAGTTGTGCTGTGCCGTGTAGCGTTTGCCCATAAACGGGCTCCATGGATCCACCTACCGCAAGGAAAACACACCCTCCGATGAGCATGGCAATGCGATCTATGGAAAAGAATCCCGCAGCAACACGACAGAAGAACGCCATTGATAACAGACCCTACATTGTGTGAAGTACCGCTGGCCCTCGTACGCACCGGTAGGGGGGGCGTTTGAACGGCAAGTGGCACAACCTATTTCATGTGCAGCAACGGACGTGCACCTACAGGCTGAGCACCGCGTTTTGTGCTCCAAATCCGTCGTCGCGCTGTTCTAACGCATAGGGATCCGTCACCCACTCCTCCCCATCAATCACAAACATGTATTCGTGCTCTCCACGCGGCACCGGAATGAGAGCCGTCCATACGGTTTCTCCATCACCGAGGGCGCGCGGCGTAAGCGCCTGCGGTTCCCAGTTGTTGAAGTCGCCAGCGACCGCTACAGAGGTTGCCTCGCTAGCAGGGTATACAAACCGTGCCCAGACGCGTGCATCCGTAGTGGTTGACTCGCTTACAGGGGCAGCCGTCTGGGTAGTCGTAGTTGTTGAGGCCGTGTGCTCGGTGGGTTGAGGGTCGGCTGTGTATAATCCAGCAGCAAACGTAACTGCGCAGAGCACGAGTACAGCCACCGCCTGACGTACACGAAGCAACGGAGTACGCAACAGGGGTTCTATAGCGGCTTGAAGCCGGTCGAGTAGAGGCGTGCGTTTTGTCTCGTTGGCTAATTCATGGGACGCTGAGACAGACGCCTCCCAGGCCGCAAGCGTATCCTCGGTAAACGAGGACGGCACGCTCGGACGAGGTGTTTGCTGAAACGTACGCTGCACGCGATGCTCCATTTGAAGAAGCCGACGAGCCTCTGGCGTATCGGCAATACGATGTAACGCCGCAGCCGCCTCTTCTTCGGTCAGCTCGTCCTCGATAAAACGCTGGACCAGTAGGTCAGGATCATTTGTCATAGGTCGATTCGAGGTAAGCCTGAAGTTTCTTGCGGGCCCGATGCACACGCACCTTTAATGCGCTTACCGATACATCCATGCGCGTTGCCATCGCCTTATAGGGCAATCCGTCGCGATACTTAAGAAGAAACGGAACGGCGTACGTAGGCGGTAGCGCTCGAATGGCCTCCCACACGTGGTCCATCTCCTCAGACCACATCAGTGATTCGTCGCCTCGATCCTCCGAAGCACCCGCTAACTGATGAGTCGTGGCCTTCGTATCGGTGAACGCGTGTGTCTCACGGCGTCGGTTTTTGGCATAGTCGCGGCATCGGTTTAAAGCCATGCTGTACAACCACGCTGCAAAGCGATCAGATTGGTTAAGCTGGTCGAGACGCTCAAACGCACGCAGAAACACATCCTGTGCAAGATCTTCAGCATCACTGGAAACATGGGCATACTGTGTGGTCAGCTCAAAGACCATGTTTCGATACCGATCCAGCAAGGTGCCAAGGGCATCCCGATCGCCCTTCTGGGCAGCACGGACCAACTCGGCATCTGAAGGTGAATCAGGCATGGAAAAGGATGCATGTCAGAGACCGATGCGGGCCTGCCTCAGGGCGTACGTGCTGAGACAGGCCTTACACATCGGCAAGAAGCTGTAGCAACGCAATAGCTCTTTCAAGCGCATGCGCTGTAGCTCCTTAGTTTAGGCATCATCATCGTTTTCATCATCCTCCGTATCGTTGTCCACATCCTGTTCTTCACCATTAACGACCATGGCGTCAGCTTTCACGACTGGCTTGAAGATAAAGCTTCCACTTTCACCGGCCTTAACAAACGACTCTTCCAGGTCAAAGTCGAGGGTGAGCTCTACGCGGTCACTCTCATCCTCAAAGCTAAACGGGGGAAAGTTCACCTTAACGCCTGTTTCCTCTGCGCTGGGCAAACGAAGGTCAGCTTCCTGGATGTCGCCCGACTCATCCTCGTAGAGGACATCTGCTTCTCGGGCTGTTATGAGGCGAATCTGGCTGTACGTACCTTCAGGGAGTGTTGTGTTGGCCATGAGCGTATCCACCCCGTCTTGTAGCTCCGTGAGGTCAACGGTAAACTCATCCACTTCCAGCACAGAAATCCCTCCTTCCCGAGCATCTCCCTCATCAGCCTCGTTGGCAGGAACAACAGCGACTTCTTCAATAGTCACAATGGCTTCAACAATGTCGCCCGGGGCATCAATAAGATAGATTTCAAGCTGTCCCCCGTCGCTCGAACTGGAGTCGAATGCATCGCATCCGGTGTAGGCGACCAGACCTATAGCAAGCAATAGTACAACGCCTAAACGACGTAACGTGTATCCGAGTGTTGAGGTAGAGCGTTTCATAACAAATAAGGCTCAATGAATGAAAACAACAGGCATCTTCTTGTCATGCGCAACTACCGCACATGAAAGAATGCCTCTGTAATGAAGCGCTCAGTAGAAGAGCCAATTCTGAACACGTTACAGACCAAAGTGTAACTAAGCTGCAACAGGCAATGGTCTCGTACTCACCTTTCCTACACGTACTCTTTTTTCGAAGCTCATTGCTGCTTTCCCCTATTGTCGCAGAAGTTCAATACTCAATCCGATCCTCGTACTCGGTCCACGTTTCGAAGGGGGCCCAGCTTTCGTCTTTGAGCACACGCTGCATGGGGATTGTGCGGTCTTCGGGCGGACGGTCGATCTCATTGTAGATGTGCGAGTCATCAAACCCAACGCGAGCGGCCTCGGCGTGCGTGGCGGCATAGTAGACGCGGTCGAGACGAGCCCAGTAGACGGCGCCAAAGCACATCGGGCACGGCTCGCATGAAGTGTAGAGCGTACAGCCCGTCAGATCAAAGTCACCCAGCTCCTGGCAGGCGTTTCGTATGGCCGTGACCTCCGCGTGGGCCGTGGGGTCGCCTGAAGAAGTGACGATATTTGTTCCTTCAGCAATTACATCGTCATCGCGGGCAACGAGTGCAGCAAAGGGGCCGCCGCGACCGGCTTTCACATTCTCCACGGCCAGGGTAATGGCCCGGCGCATCAATTCGGGATTCATGACGTTGATGGGCTTTGTTTGCAGGGGGATGCGGGAATCTATCGCTCGTAGTCGGCCAGCGCCTGAATCACGTCGTCATGGATAGCCCCGCTGGTGGCGACTACGCCGGTGTTCTCGGAAAGCAGCGGTGCATGTGTGAAGTCCAGCGGCTCGCCGTGCATGTCGGAGACGCGCCCGCCGGCTGCTTCCACCACGAGGCGTCCGGCGGCGTGGTCCCAGATCTTCTCGGTGTAGTCGGAGCCGGGGCGGGGCAGGCGGAAGTAGATATCGGCATCGCCACGCGCTACGAGGGCATACTTCGCCTGGCTGTCCATGCGAATGGGAGGCGCGCTGATGCCAAGCATATCGCCCACATCCTTGGCCTTGTCGTGCGCGCTGTGCGCCGACACAAACGAGTCGGTGAAGCGCGCTTCGTCGGCCTGGGCGGTGGTGCGCGTCGAAATGGGAGTGCCTTCAACCTCTGGGTTGTCAAGCGGAAACTGCATGGCGCCCTCGCCCCGCACGGCGATGAACACCTGTCCGTGCGAGGTAGGATCGTCGAGGTTGTCGGGGAGATTCGGGCAAGCCAGAGCGGCCACGGTGGGCAGTCCGTCTTCTACAAGCGCAAGTGCAATCGCGTACTGATCGCCGCGTACGAATCCCTTTGTGCCGTCAATTGGGTCGAGCGTCCAGAAACGGTCGTGGTACTGCGTGGCATCGCCGTGGTCGATCCAACGACACACGGCGTCCGCATCGGCACTGGGATGTTGTGCTTGCACGCGGCGTACGACCTGTTTCAGAAGATGCGCATTTGCATCGGTCTGGAGCATGGCACTGTCTTCCTCGGCGATCACCGGCACATCCGGAAATGCCTGTTGCAGGGCATGGCAGATCAGCGCCTGACTCCCAAAGTCGGCCACGGTAACGGGACTGCGGTCGTCTTTTTCGGCAACGGTGTTGTCGATGTCGGCTTGCACAGTTTGGCAGAGCCGTGCAGCGGCGCGAACGGCGCGAAGGGCAGTGGTACGGGTAGAGGCGGTGGCTTCCGAAAACATAGGCAGAACAAGATTCGTGAGTGGCGCAATCTTTTTCAACGTAGGCACTACGCAGCGGAAAAAAGTACTGTTATTCCGCCTTTGCGCACAATTCGTCGTAAGGCGGGAGCTCGTCTAAGAACGTGGCCTGGCCTGCCTCCGGATCCACCCGACAGACGTAGTGCATGTGCCCGTTTGAGGCGATCCAGAAGGGGGCGCCCAGGACCTGATTGTAGCGGCTGGTCTGGTCGAACACGTCCTGCGTGAGCGGCACCGACGGGGCTTTGCATTCGACCAGAAGGAGCGTGTCGCCGCCGCGCGTGTGGGCAACGAGATCGGCCCGCTGCGGGCGCCCCTGCCAGGTAAAGCCCTGCTCCACGGACATCAGCCCGAGCGGGACGCCACGAGTGGTGTTCAGGAAGTGGATCCAGTGCTGGCGCACCCATTCCTCGGGCGTGAGCCGGATGTACTTGCGGCGCACAGGATCATGGATGTGTGGGGCGTCATCGCGCTCGGTGACGGGCACGTTGATCGCAGGCAGGGCAAGCGGCTCCACAGAAGACTGTCGGTTATTGACGGATGCAGACGGAGCCTTTCTACGAAACCGGTCCGGCGGATGCTCCATCGGCATAGCCAGTCAACTCCACGTAGCCACGACCGGAGAGCGGGGCCTCGCCCGACATGCCGTCAATACGCACCGCACCCTCCCAGTAGCGCACCGACACGTCCATCTCCTGCCCCGGAAAGTACGACTCGACCGCGAAGTCCAGGTCGTACTCAGGCAGGCGCATCTGCCAGGCCACCGGATATTCGCTTTCGTTGTCGATGGTGCTGGTCCACGTATCGGTGACTTCGAGCTCGACGTCTTCGCGCTCAATGAGCGTAGACGAGCCATCTTCTTCGACCAGAATGCCCTTGCTGTAAGTGCTGGGCGTGCCGTCGTCATTTCGGAGCTGATAGTACATCAGCTCGCGTCCATCATCAAACTGCAGCGAGAACCAGTCCCATCCCTCCTGATCTTCGGCCAGGGCGCTGGTGCTCCATTCGCGGTCCATCCAGCTCTGGCCGGATACGGCAACCGTATCGCCTTCGATCATGATCTGGCCTTCGGTGTCGAGGCGGGTGTATGAGTAATAGTAGGATGCGTTGCCCGAGCCAGGCCCTTTCTGGCTGAGGCCCCGGTCGCCCTGAAAGACGGGGGGCTTACGCGGCGTGACGGTCAGGTCGATAGCCATCTCTTCGTCGCTTACGTCGAGGCGCAACGGAAAGGTGGAATCGTCGGGTGTTGCATCGGGCGTTTGGGAGATGGGTTCTGCGCTGGCGATCTGCCAGTCGTCAAGCCACACGCGAAACGGCTGCGCCTGTGCTCCGGCAAGTCCGGCGCCGCCGCGAGCAAAGCGTTCCGTGCTCAGGTGCCAGGCCCGGTCGATATGGCTCATGCCAAAGTGACCCATGTAGAACTGGTTGGTGCGCCAGTCTTCGGGGTCGGCGTGCTCGGCATCGGCGGAGTCAGGCGGGGTAAGTGCAGAGCGGAAGATCGTGAACTTGAAGCCGTAGTGCTCTCCGTCGTCGCCGTCGAGGTTACCCGTGAGGTACCACCACTCGGTCTGGAAGCCCGGATGCGGACCGTGGTCGTCAGGAAACGAGAAGTCGATCACGCGGTCGGCGCGGTCGTATCCCGTCGTGTCGGTGCTTCCCATGGCCTCGGCCACAGCCGTCGTCGTTCGGATGGAGGCCTCGTCCACAGCAGGCTCCGACAGCCAGTAGGCCCCAACTCCAAGAAGCAGGGCAATCGCGATGAGAATGAGCAGGAGGCGGTTCATGATAGGTACGTGTTGACAGAGTACGTGGGGAAGCGGCTATTCCTCTTTCAACGCCAGCGCCGGATTAGCGGTGGCCATTTTTCGTGCTGGGTAGAGGCCCGCGAGGAGCGCGGCAGCGATGGCAAGAACCACCGCCTGCAGCAAGATGCCAGCCGACACATCCATCTGGAGGGTCCATCCGAAAGAACGCAGGTTGATCACGTAGATGAGCACGTACGCCAGCGCATAGCCCAGCGGGAGCGATAGGAGTCCGGCAAAGAGACCCATCAGCCCGGTTTGCATCGTCACGAGGCCGCCGACCTGGCCGGGCGTCATGCCGGAGGCGCGCATCACTGCAAACTCGCGGTTGCGCTCCAGCTGAAGCGCCATCAGCGCGGTGAGCACGCCGATGAAAGCGACGAGGATGGCAAGCAGCCGCAGCACATTCGTGACAGCGAACGTCTGGTCGAAGATGTCCATGGAGGCCTCACGCAGTGCCTGGTTGGACTGAATGAGCACGTCCTGCACACCGCTGGCTTCAGCGCGTAGATCGGCGATTAGCGCATCTACATCTATGCCAGACGCGGCAGTAACGGCCACGCCCGACACACGGTCGTCGTCGTAGTGGCGATCGTAGGTTGCGCGGCTCATCAGCACGCTGCCCATGTCAGAGGCATAGTCGAAGTACACGGCACGGACCGCAAAGTCGCGCTCCCCCTGGTCGGTTTGCAGCGTGAGGGTGTCGCCAGTTTCAACACCATAGCGGTTGCTGTACGGCTCCGACACCAGAACCACATCATCAGTCTCAAACGCGTCCCAAACGGCCCCCTCCTGCGATTTCAGTTCGTAGGTATCCGGCGTTTGTGGACCAGGGGTGATGGCGATGAGTTCGGTCGGCCCCACATTGGCCGTCACGTCTACGCTACGCACGGTGTAGACGCCGTCCACGCCGTCGGTGTCGCGAATCGCGTCGACCAGAGCGGGCACTACGGTAGCGGTGGACTGCCGGAAGCTTGGGCTGGGGGCCTGAACGTATACATCGGCCTGCAGCGACTGCTGGAGCCACGTTTCGACGGTGCCGCGAAAGCTGTCGATCATAATGCCGACGCCGATGGTGGCGGCAACCGCTACGGTCAGCGCGGCGATGGCCACGCCCGTGCGGCTCAGCGTGCTCACCACGCCCCGCGCCGCCATTCGTCCGAGCACCCCGGCCACGGCATCCATAACAGGGCGCGCAGCTTTGGCCATGCCAATTACCGCGAGGGGAGTGGCTGCTGTTATGCCCAGAATGAGCAGGAGGAGTCCGACATAGCTCCACGCGATGCTGCCTCCAATCAGAGCAAGGATTGCCACGCCAACGCCAGCGAGTCCTGCACCGCCGAGAGCGAGCATTGGAGCGCGCTGTTGTATGTTGGATTCGGAGGTAGATCGCTGCAAGACCATGCTTACCGGCGCGTTGGCCGCCTCGCGTGCCGGGAAAAGTGCCGCCACCATCGTGAGCCCAAGTCCGAGTCCGGCACCCTTGGCGAGCGTCCACGGGGCAATGGAAAGCTGTTGCACCGTAACCACAAAGTAGAGATCGGTGATTGTGCGGGTGATGATCTGCACCAGTCCCTGGGCGAGCACGATACCCGCGAGCACGCCCAGAATGGTCCCGGCCAGCCCGAGCACAGCCGCCTCCGACAGGACCAGGCGAAAGATCTCTTGCTTGGTGACGCCCAGCGCGCGCAGCCGCCCGATGAGCGGACGCCGCTGCACGACCGAGAACAGCATCGTGTTGTAGATGAGAAATGCGCCCACAACCAGCGCAAGCAGGCTCAGCGCCGTCAGGTTCAGATCGAAGGCGCGGGTCATCTGCGCGATGGTGTCGGTCCGGGTCTCCGAGCGCTGCAGATGGATCCCCTCTGGCAACGCGGTCCGCAAGCGCTCCTCGGTCGACTCATCCTCGATGATGGCGTCGATGCGAGAGAGCTGTCCGCGCGCATCCAACAGGCGCTGTGCGGTTGCAATGTCGGTGACGATGAGATTTTCGACGGCCCGGCGGCTGCGTTCGTCGTCGGGCTCAAGCACGCCCATGAGTTCTACCGTGTGCTGCACGCCCTCGACCGACACCGATAGCGACTGCCCGGGCTCCACGCCCAATTCGCGGGCGGTTTCGGCGCCGATGAGCACGGTAGAGCGTGCCAGAAGCGGCTCCAGCTCCAGGTCGCTATCCGGTCCGAATCCGGCATACGGACGAAACGGCCCTTCGGCGAATGGGTCTACGCCCAGGAGCTGAAACGTGCGTGCTTCATCAGCCCCCTCCACAGTCGCGTAGCCTTCAACTACAGGGGCAATGGTGCGGAAGCGGTGCTCGGTGCGAAGGGCGCGGTAGACATCCTCGCTCAGCCCCTCGCCGGCTCCGACTACCTGGTGGGTTGCTTCGCCAGTGACGGTGTCAGTAGAAAGACGAAAGGCGTCGGATGCGCTCGTATTGGCCAGGTCGATGGCTACAACGATAGCCACACCCAACGCGATGCCCAGCACCGAGAGTGCCATCAGCCAGGGGTGGCTGCGCAGGTACTGAGCACTGGATCGAGATAGCAGGGAAGACATGGGATGACTTAAATCGAGAGTAGAGCACTAAGAGAGCCGTCGTGGAGCGTGCCGTTATGGAGCGTGATCGTGCGATCCGCCTGATCAGCCAGGCTCTCATCGTGCGTGGCAATCAGCAGCGTGGTGTCGTGCTCGCGCACCATATCGGTGAGCAGGCTAAGCACCTGGCGACCCGTTTCGTAGTCCAGGCTGCCCGTGGGCTCGTCGGCTAGAAGAAGAAGCGGCTCGTGAGCCAGTGCCCGTGCAATAGCAACGCGCTGTTGCTCGCCGCCTGAAAGCCGATCGGGATAGCTGTTGCCCCGGTCGGGCAGCCCTACGCGCTCAAGCAGGTGGGACACGCGCGCATCCGCCTTGTCGGACTGTCCGCTTAGTTCCAGCGGCAGCGCGATGTTCTCGGCGACGGTGAGCGTCGGGATCAGGTTGAGCGACTGAAAGACAAACCCGATGTGCTTACGCCGGAAGCGGGTGCGCTCTGTATCCGACAGGATAGTCAGGTCGGTATCGTTGTAGCGGATGACGCCCGCGTCGGGACGATCGATGCCGCTGACCAGATTCAAGAGCGTGCTCTTTCCAGCGCCGCTACGCCCCATGAGTACAACGAACGCCCCCGCATCCAGGTCGGCCTGCACGCCATCCAGTACGGTACGTGTGGCCTCGCCTTCTGCGTAGGACTTTTGCACGTTCGAAAGATGAAGCAGCGCCATGCCTATAGATCGTATGGGTTAGATATTTACAGATGCATTTCACCTACAGCAGAATTGCGATGTTCTCTGGATATGTGGGTATTTGCACTTCGTTACGACGGTCGATGCGCCGTGAAGAAGCGAGTGACACAATAACGTATGCCCGTGTGGGATGTAGGTTAAATCTTAAGGATAGAGGGAGCACCCGAATCTATGTACCGTATAGTTATCGATATTTATTGACCACTCTGAACAACGACACCACAACTTGATGGATCACAAGGAAGGGGCATACAAAGTACGCGATATTAGTTTAGCACCGAAAGGGCGCAAGCGCATCGAATGGGCGGAGAGCCGCATGCCGGTGCTCATGCAACTGCGCGAAGAGTTTTCCGAGAGCAAGCCGTTTGAGGGTTACAAAATTGCGGGCTGCCTGCACGTTACGAAAGAGACAGCCGTGCTGATCGAAACGCTGGCGGCCTGTGGCGCCGAAGTGGCCTGGAGCGGATGCAACCCGCTCTCGACCAACGACGAAGTGGCGGCTGCACTCGCCGAGAACGGCATGACCGAAATCTACGCCTGGCACGGCCAGGATACCGAGGCGTTCTACTGGAGCATCGACCAGACCATCCAGCCGAAGGCGCCGCACCTGACGCTCGATGACGGCGCGGACCTCATCTTCCGTGTCCACTCGGAATACCCCGAGATGGCGGATACCATCGTCGGCGGCTCCGAAGAAACTACAACCGGTGTGCACCGCCTGCGCGCGATGGACAACGACGGCAAGCTGCTCTACCCGGTCTTTGCGGTGAACGATGCCGAAACGAAGTGGGACTTCGACAACGTGTACGGCACCGGTCAGAGCACAATTGACGGCATCCTGCGCGCTTCCAGTGTGATGCTCGCCGGCAAGAACTTTGTCGTAGCGGGATACGGACACTGCAGCCGCGGCGTGGCGATGCGCGCGAAGGGCATGGGCGCTAACGTGATCGTAACTGAAGTGAAGCCGACCGCCGCACTGAAAGCCACGCTCGACGGCCATCGCGTGATGACGATGGACGAAGCCGCCAAGATCGGCGATATCTTCGTTACGGCCACCGGCATGAAGAACGTCATTCGTGGACGCCACTTCTTGAGTATGAAGGATGGCGCCATTGTGTCGAACACCGGCCACTACGACGTGGAGCTCAACCTTGAAGAGCTGGCCGAGCTTTCGGTCGATACGCGCGAGGTGCGTGAGAACAACCGCGAGTACACCATGGAGAACGGCAAGCGCGTCTTCGTGCTCGCCGACGGACGCCTCGTGAACCTTGCGGCTGCCGAAGGGCACCCGAGCGAAGTGATGGACATGAGCTTTGCCAACCAGTTCATGGCGCACTTGAAGCTCGTGCAGAGCCATGAGTCCAGCGAGCAGTTGGGCCCGCACGTGATCGACTTGCCCGAGGAGCTCGATCAGGAGATCGCGCGCATCAAGCTCGAAACGATGGGCATCGAAATCGACAGCCTGACGGACGAGCAGGTTGCCTACGCCACCGACTACTCGGCCGGCACCTGATGCACGGGCAACACCTCCTGCAACACAAACCGCCGTCCCAAGCCTACGTGCTCGGGGCGGCGTTTTTTTGTTACGTACTGCCAGCGCAAATGAGGTGAAGGGCTTCGTTTTGAAATACAGACGTGCTAATCACACATAATGCCACTTGCGTCAATCTCACATCTTCCAACTGTAACGCTTCTCCCCACACATCCACATAGAACCGCATCGTGGGCAGGTTATGCATGGTGTTGACCTGCTTTTGCGATTGCTTATCACACCGTATACCTATTGCACAATTTAAGACGTTGTTATGGCTACGCAAGCTGACTCTCCCGACACACAGACTTCTACTGCCACACGCACCATTAGCCCGTGGGACTGGTGGCGCGGCGCGCTGGCCGG
>CAZZCI010000031.1:0-15071 GCA_964653015.1 uncultured Rhodothermales bacterium | reverse complement strand
TGCACATCTGTAATCACCCCAAAATGAGAGCCCACGAGTCCGCCCGTTGCGGCATGAATGGTAAGCTCCGGCGGTTCGCGTTGGATGCGCACCCGACGCCGATCTTCGACGGTGCGGTTGTCGGTCAGGTTCGTGACGAGCCGCAGCGTGTATTCGCCATCGTCAAGCGCTTCTGTGGACCAGACGGACAGGGTATCGTCAAGCACGCGTTCTGGCACTTCCTCGTCAATGGGGATCCACTCGGCATTATCCAGATCGGTGGTGCCCTCGGTGTAAAAGAGCTGATAGGAGTCGTGCTTGGGGTGAATGGACGACCCTACGACATGGATTTCGTCATCGCTCCAGCCGCTATCGTGGGCCGGGTGGGTGATCGTGGTAGAGCCAGGCAGTGCGCGGAGCAGTGCCTCACGCACGTCAAGCAGCCCGGCAGCGGTGCGCTGGTCCCAGCCCGGCAGCCCAATATCGACGGTAGAACTGGTGAGGATGGAGCGGATGTCCTCGGGGGTAAGCGAATCATCCAGAGCAAGCAACAGCGCCACGGCTCCGCTTACCTGCGGCGCCGAGAAGGACGATCCGCTAGCCGTACCGTAGAGGTTGTCAGGCGTGATTTCCTCAGGAGGGGTAGTCCGCGGAAAGTTTGTTGTGAATACGTTTGATCCGGGTGCCCCAAGGTCGGCCCCAATGCCATACGAACTGGTGCTAAACGGAGGAAGGCCATCGCCGTCTTCGGCTAACCACACAACCGAAATAACTTCTGGATGATCGGATGGGTAGTGTGGATCATCGCCTGCGGTGTTGCCTGCGGATGCGACCAGCACCGTCCCCTGGCTGTAGGCATACTGAATGGCATCGTGCATGAGCGGCGAGGCCACGTCTCGCCCAAACGACATGTTGAGTACCTCGAAGCCCATATCGGCGCCGTAGATGATGGCCTCGGCAATGTCACGGGTCTGTCCGATACCGTCGTGTCCAAAAGCACGGAGCAAGGCAATCCGCGACCGAGGGGCCACCCCCTTCATGCCTGAGTTATTGTCGTCTTGTGCAGCCGCAACACCACTAACAGCCGTGCCGTGCCCCCCAAACGAGCCCAGCGAATCCGCCCGTGGGTCGGGGTCGCGCGGTCCAAACCGGCCTTCTGAAGGCGGAAGCAGGCGGTCTACAAAGCTGTATCCAATCACATCATCCACCCAGCCATTGCCGTCCTCATCGGTACCGATGCGATTTTCGGGCACAAATGTACCTGCATTTGCCACATCTTCGGGCTCGTTCACCCACACCTGATTTTCGAGATCCGGGTGATCGTAAAACACGCCCGAGTCAATGACACCAATGGTTACTGATGGATCGCCGCGTGTGATGTTGTGGGCTGCACGGGCATTGATCACATCGAGGTGATTCAGCTCCTGGTCAATGGTATCCGGATCAAGCGAGATAGGCAGCCCCTCGACATCGGGCAGCGACGCATGTTCGTGGTGGATATCCAGTTCAATCGTGTCGTTCTCATCCACATACAGCACGCCGTCGGTTTCGGCCCACTGTCTTTTGGCGGTCTCTGCGTCATCCGCATTGGTGAAACGAAGTGTGTAGACGGGCCACTCTGCAGCCTCGCCTAGACGAGCAGCCTGCACATCAGGAAACGTCGGCTCCACCTCTACGATGGAGGCAAACAGCGGGTCAACCGCAGCCGGACGCGGGGCATCAGGCTCCTCCAGTGATTGCTGCAACGCGTCGGGGGCGTCGTCGGCCAGGCGGATAATCAGTTCGCGCGGGGCGTCATCATCGTCGGCCTGCGCATGGGCGCTCATGCCGAGACTTCCCCCCAGCAGGAGGAGACTTGTACAGACGAGGAGGCGAAATGGCGTCATCAGGCGAACGGAGTACGTCGAAAAGCAGTGTATGGAAGCGAACTGTTACCGACATTACAGCTTGGATCCGACTTCCATCATGTGCACCCTGTACGAAAGGCGACCTCTCTACGTTTCTATGTACGCGATATTCGGCAGTGCCTAAATAACCTGCAGTTCTTTGGGGCTTTCAGTAAGGTTTTCGGCGCCATAGGGACGCAAAATGATGATATCTTCGATGCGCACCCCAAACTTGTTGGGCAGATAGATTCCGGGTTCCACCGTTACCGCGGCCCCATCGGGAAGATCGTGCGTGACGTGATATGACAGGCGAGGCCATTCGTGCACCTCCAGTCCTACGCCATGCCCCAGCCCGTGTCCGAAGTAGTCGCCATACCCAGCATCTTCGATGATTTCCCGCGCTACTGCATCGATGTCAGTTCCCGTAATGCCGCTTCGTGCCGCGGCGATAGCGGCCTCTTGCGCCTCCCACACCAACTGATACACCTTTCGTGCTTCGTCGGAGGGCTCGCCAATGGCGATAGTACGCGTCATGTCCGAGGCATAGCCATTGAGAAAGCAGCCCATGTCGATAACCACCATGTCGCCCTTCTGCAAAGCCCGATCTGACGGACGGGCGTGGGGGAGGGCTCCATTGGGACCCGCAGCGACTATCGGATCAAACGACATGCGTTCAGCACCGCGCTTGAGGTGTCGGTATACGATTTCAGCGCCCACCTCGCGTTCTGTCATGCCCGGTTCAATCCAGTCGCAAAGCTCCGCGAACACAGCATCGGTGATTTCTTGAGCAGCTCGGATCTTGTTGACTTCTTCCTTCGACTTTGAACCCCTTCGTTCGGTTAGAAGTCCAGATCCTTGTTTCCATTCAATATGAGGGAATCGGTCTTTCCACGCTGCAAGGGTGTCAAGCGTAACCACATCTGACTGGATCAGCACCGTGTCTACATCAGCGAGGAGTCCTTCTTCATCGACGTACTCCCACAGATTGTAGCCCGGGGTGTGCACTTCAGCGTTTTGCACTTCACGCGCGGCCTGCTCGGTGTATCGGCCATCGGATAGAAAGATATAGCGCTCAGGAAGTGCAAGCAGGATGCCGTTTGATCCGGTAAACCCACACGCCCATCGAATGTCGGGTAGGGCGGTAATTACACAGGCATCGGCATCATGGTGGTGAGCAATGTCGAGAAGCGTGTCGTGCATTGAACGCACGGCGGTGGGGGTGGACATATAGGCATCAATTCGAGAAAGAGAACCGAAACAGGGGCAGGCAACTGCGTTAAGCCGACTTATGCCGCCCGGAGTAGTAGTTGGGCGACTCTTGCGTAATTTCAACGTCGTGGGGATGGCTTTCGCGCATGCCCGCAGCAGTGATGCGTGTGAACTCAGCGTGTTCGTACAGGTCTTGAACCGTGGCGCATCCGCAGTATCCCATTGCAGCGCGGAGTCCTCCAACCATCTGGTGAATCACCTCAGAGAGGGTGCCGCTGTACGGAACGCGCCCCTCGATACCCTCGGGCACCAGCTTTTTGAGATCGTCTTCTGCATCCTGAAAGTACCGGTCTTTACTTCCAGATTGCATGGCTCCTACAGAGCCCATCCCGCGATAACTTTTATACTTTCGTCCCTCGTAGATGATTGTTTCGCCGGGACTTTCTTCGACACTGGCAAAGAGGCTACCGATCATTACAGTACTGGCCCCTGCCGCAAGTGCTTTGGCAATATCGCCTGTTTGTTTAATGCCTCCATCTGCAATAACGGGCACATCATATTCAGAAGCTGCTTCCGCACACTCTAACACCGCCGTGAGTTGCGGCACACCAACACCGGCCACTACACGGGTTGTGCAAATGGATCCGGGGCCAATTCCTACTTTTACTGCATTGGCGCCTGCTTCAATCAAATCGCGTGTGCCCTTGGCGGTAGCCACATTGCCCGCCATAATTTGCACCTGATCATTAAAGCGTGCACTCACATCCGCCACTGTTTCGAGCACCCCTTCAGAGTGCCCATGTGCGGTATCGATCGTCACGAAATCAACCCCTACATTCACGAGAGCCGATACGCGATCCAAGACGTCTGGCGTTACCCCTACGGCCGCCCCCACACGTAGCCGTCCGTGCTCATCCTTACAGGCATTGGGATGCTTGCGGCGCTTCCGGATGTCTTTGAAGGTGATAAGCCCCTTCAGGTATCCTTCGTCGTCGATGACGGGCAGTTTTTCGATTTTGTGCCGCTGCAAGATCTGCACGGCTTCATCGAGCGTGGTGCCTACCGAGGCCGTGACCAGGTCCTCGGCGGTCATCATTTCGTGGATGGGCGTCTCGTTTTGCAGCTCAAACCGCACATCGCGGTTAGTTACGATGCCCACCAGCTTATTGTCTTGGTCTACAACAGGAATCCCCCCGATGGAATAGTGCGACATCATCCGGCGCGCATCGCCCACGGTATCGTGTGGCGAGATGGTGATGGGGTCGAGAATCATTCCACTTTCGGAACGCTTCACGCGACGCACCTCGGCAGCCTGGTCCTCAATCGACATGTTTTTATGGAGCACGCCCACACCACCCTCTCGTGCCATTGCAATGGCCATATTGGCTTCGGTTACCGTGTCCATGGCCGAGGACAGAATAGGAACATTCAGGGGAATATCGCGCGTGACCCGCGATTGCGTAGACACCGTGCGGGGCATCACCTGTGAGCGGCGTGGCACCAAAAGTACATCGTCGTATGTGAGCCCTTCGGTACGTATCTTTCGATTCAGGGCCTTGTCAAGCGCGGGCGCTACGGTCGAGTTTGTAGACATGGGGGAGTTAGGATACACGGTTCCGAAGGTCAGCGACTTCTTGTTCGGTAAGCGGGCGCACGGCTCCACGTTCCAACCCCTGCAGCGTAATCCCTCCAAACTGCACGCGATCGAGCGTGCGCACGGTGTGGTTCAGGGCGCTAAGCATGCGGCGAATTTGACGATTGCGCCCTTCGTGAAGCTTCAGGGCGATCCAGTCTTTGCGGGGCGGTTGAATGTAAGCTGCATCCGCGGCAGCAGCAGGGCGATCGTCCCCAATATCAACGCCGCGTTGTAGGTGGTCTAATTCGTGCGGCTTAACGGATTGTTGGGTCTCGACAAAGTACACTTTATCAAGGGCGTAGCGTGGATGCATGAGCCGGTGGGCCAAGTCACCATCATTGGTGAGCAGCAATATGCCGGTGCTATGCCGATCGAGGCGCCCCACTGGAGCAAGGCCGGCGGGATTGCTGGTGCCGAGCCCGGCCACATCCATCACCGTTTGGCGACCGCGATCGTCGCTCACAGTCGTGATTACCCCCTCGGGCTTGTTCAAGAGCAGGTACTGGCGCTCTTGCAACCCAACTGGCGTCCCATCTACCGTCACTGTATCCCCCGGATACACGCGCGTCCCATGCTCCGATACGGTCTGGTCGTTCAGCGTGATACGCCCTGCAGTCACCATCTTGTCGGCATTTCGGCGCGAACACACGCCTGCTCGGCTCAGATATTTGTTGATGCGCATGCCGTCTGCAGGCACCGCCGGGGAGGAAGCAGCCATGCTATACTACGATTCATCGGGAAGGTCAGGGATAGCGGAAGCCACATCGCCGTTTGTGGCCTCGGTTTCTGTTTTCAACTGCAGCAGCTGCGCCCGTTCATCGTCGAAGTTAGGATCTTCGAGAAGGTCTTCCACTTCGCGAATAGTGGGAAGGTCATCGAGCGTGTTAAGCCCAAACTGCTCTAAAAATGCATCGGTGGTTCCGTAGAGGAGCGGACGCCCGAGCGAGTCGCTGCGCCCTTTTACATCTATCAAGCCCAATTCCATAAGCTTGCGCAGCGCGTAATCGGAATTCACGCCTCGAACGAAGTCTACTTCGGGGCGCGTTACAGGCTGCTTGTACGCGACAACGGCAACAGTTTCCAGGAGCGAGCGAGACAGGGTTTGCCGTTGTTCGTCTTGTACCATGGCTTTTACGAACGGGGCCACCGACTCGCGCGTCACAAGCCGATATCCACCGGCCCACTGCACGATTTGGAAAGCGCGCCCGTGCTCTTCGTACGTGGCTTCGAGCGACCGGATCGCCTCCTCAATATGCTGAGCGGCCACAATGTCGTTGCCGGTCACATCCGCTACAATAGAGGCCATCTGGTCGGCCTGCATAGGGGCATCGGCAGCAAACAAGAGCGCCTCGGTGGCTTCGGGTAGGCGATTCTCACGAAACTCTAAGGGCAGTTGATCGGCAGACATCGTAGCAAAACCGGGTGGGGAAGGAGCATTAGGCGGGAGCTTCGGGAGGCGTATTGGCCTGTCCATCTCCCCCTGTATGCCAGCGCAGCATGAAATCAGTGTGGGATTCTTCTACGTGAATGTGCAGGTGTTGTTGGCGCGCCAACTCCAAAACAGCAAGAAACGTAGCGATGATAAAGGCCTTGTTTTGATTCTTTACGACCGATCGGAACGAAAGCTCGGTTGCACGGCGCAGGCGGTCCATCACATAGGTCTGCTGTTCATCGACTGAATACTGGAGCGGCTCGATCTCGTGCGTTGTCGGCTCCTCGTCGGGCGACTCCTGTAGCATGTGCGCCAGTGCATTCATGAGGTCGTATACCGTGTGATCAACCGCACGGGCAGGCTGACCCTCATACTGCTCACGAACGTCGAGTGAGCCGCCTCGTGTAGCGTGTCGATCCCGGTCTTCCTTGCGGAGCGCCAGCTGGTCGGCTCCCTCTTTGAAGCGAACGTACTCAAGCAGACGCTCAACTAACTCGCGACGCGGATCGATTTCCTCGCCGTCCTCATCAGTTGAGGGGCTAGGCAGAAGCATTTGTGCCTTGATGTTAATGAGGAGCGCGGCCATGTAGATAAAATCGGCCACGCCATCAAGGTCGATTTCTTCCATCACGCGAACGTAGGCAAGATACTCATCCGCGATTTTCGCGATCGGGATGTTGTAGATGTCGACTTCGTCGCGTTTGATAAAGAACAGGAGCAGGTCCATCGGACCCTCAAACTGTTGGAGCTCAACTCGATACATTTTATTTTGCAATAACGGAGTATTATACTTACGCTGTAGTCAGCTTTTGCTCGAACCACTTTACCGTCTCGCCTATCCCATACAGCATATCCGTTTCTGGTGTCCAGCCTAACTCATCTTGAGCGCGCTGAATATCGAGCACACTACGCATCTGCTCGCCAGGCTGAGCAGGGCCATACGCGCAGTCCATGGACGGATCGGTGTGCGTCTGAATGTGCCCAAACAGATCATTTAGACTCGTTTCCTGGCCCGTACCCACGTTGAAGATAGCTGTGTCTTTGTACTCTATCACGGCACGGTTCATCGCCACCACATCGTCAATGTAGACATAGTCGCGTGTCTGGGTGCCATCACCGTAGATAGTGGGCTGTTCGCCACGGAGCATCTGCTCGATAAAGATGGCCACCACGCCCGCTTCGCCATCCGGATTCTGCCGTGGACCATACACATTGGCGTAACGCAGCGACACGTACGGAATACCGTATTCTTCGCGGTAGAAGTCGAGATACTTTTCGGAGGCAAGTTTGCTTACCCCGTACGGCGACACCGGACACAGCGGGTGCGGTTCGTCTTGAGGTACGTACACTGGGTCTCCGTAGATCGCCCCACCGGTAGAGGCAAAAATGACACGTTTCAGGCCATGGCCATGCCCAGCTTCCATCAGATTCAACAATCCATCAATGTTGGTGGAAGCATCGGCACGGGGATTCGCAACCGACTCACGGACGTTCATCTGGGCTGCATGATGCGAGAGCAGGTCGTAGTTCTCGGTACGCATCAGCTCAGCGGCGGCGTCGCTGCGGATGTCAATCGGATGGAAGACAGCCCCTTCTGGCACGTTTTCTCGCTTTCCTGCGGAAAGGTTATCGATGATATGGACGGTGTGTCCATCTTCGAGAAGTGCTTTGCTTACGTGAGAGCCGATAAATCCGGCACCTCCTGTACAAACAATTTTCATTGCAATAACGGAGTATAAGTAGGTTGTAAGTCCCCTTGAAAGTAACGTGGGGGCAATCCAGTACGAATTGCCCCCACCGCTACAGGGTTTTACTTGCGATGTGCACTTCGGCACATTTATTGGCCGTTTTCTTCGAGGAACGGCTTGCGCGTCAGACGCATCTTGCCATCGTCGCGCACTTCAAGGAGGTGGACTTTCACCTTGTCGCCCACCTTCATGTGGTCCTCTATATTCTCGACGTATCCATGTGCAATCTCGGATACGTGTAGCAGCCCGGTCTTCTCGGGCATAATCTCGATAAAGGCGCCAAAGTCACGGATAGTTTTCACCGTGCCAATGTAGTCCTCGCCTTCTTCAGGAACGGCCACAATCTGCTTCACCCGCTCAATGGCGGCTTCGGCATCTTGCTGGTTCTTGGCAGCAATCGTAACAAGCCCAACGCCGCCATCTTCTTCGATGGTTACATCGGTGTTGGTCTCTTTCTGGATGCTCTTCACGACCTTACCACCCGGTCCAATCACGGCACCGATGTGCTCGGGATCAATCGTCAGTTTGGTAAGACGCGGCGCATACTCCGACAGCTCACCGCGCGACTCGGGCAGTTCAGCTTCCATCGCATCAAGAATCTCGCTACGGGCAGCGCTTGATTGCTTCAGCGCACGCGCCAGCACGTCACGCGACAGGCCATCCACCTTAATGTCCATCTGACAGGCGGTAATGCCATCGCGCGTACCGGTGATCTTGAAGTCCATGTCACCAAGATGATCCTCATGACCGAGAATGTCAGTCAGGATCTGGGTACGCTCGCCATCGGTGACGAGCCCCATTGCGATACCGGCAACCGGCTTCTCAATCGGCACGCCCGCGTCCATCAAGGCCAGAGAGCCGGCACAAACGCTGGCCATCGACGACGAGCCGTTCGACTCCAGCACCTCTGCGTTAACGCGGATCACGTACGGAAACACGTCTTGACTTGGAATGACCGGGCTCAGAGCACGCTCGGCCAGCATGCCGTGTCCAATCTCACGGCGTTTCGGACCGCGAAGGTAGCTTGCTTCGCCCACGCAGAATGGGGGGAAGCGGTAATGCAGGTAGAACGACTTGTCGGTGTCGTCGAACACTTCATCAACAGGCTGAACGTCTTTCGACGTCCCCAGCGTAACGGAGCCCAGTACTTGCGTTTCGCCTCGGCTGAAGATCGCCGAACCGTGCACACGCGGCAGGTAGCTGGTCTCCATCCACAGGTCGCGCACCTCGGTCATATCGCGCCCGTCGATGCGGCGGCCATCTGCAAGAATCATCTCGCGCATGGCCTCTTTTTCGACCACGCCCACAGCATCGCGGACTTCACCAGCCTCAAGGCCGTTCTCCTCGTCAGAAGCCAGCGACTCAACGGCTTCGTCTTTGATGTCGCTCAGGCCCGTGTAGAATTGTTCTTTCTGATACGGAGCCCGCACATGATCTGCGACGCGGCGACCAAATTGCTCGCGTACGCGCTGAACAACGGCGTCATCAACGACGTGGGGCGTCCACTCAAAGTCATCGGCAGTGCCAAATGCGCGCGCAAGCTTCTCTTGTCCCACGCACAGCTTTTGGATGGACTCGTGCGCTACGTCGAGCGCATCGATCATCTCATCCTCGCTGATTTCGTCGGCTTCGCCCTCGACCATAACGAGCGCATCCTTTTTGCCCGCCACAATGAGGTTCATGTCGCTGTCGGCGAGCTGCTGGATGGTGGGGTTGATGATATACTCACCATCAACGCGGCCGACACGCACTTCAGCAATGGGGCCTTGGAAAGGAGCGCCCGAAAGCATCAGTGCGGCAGAGGAACCGACGCCTGCGAGAATATCGGCATCGTAGTCATCGCCCGCCGAAATGACGTAGTTCACGAGGTGAACGTTATGGTAGAACCCGTCGGGAAAGAGGGGACGGACGGCCCGATCCACAAGACGGGCGGTCAGGGTTTCTTTGTCGGTAGGACGGCCTTCGCGTTTAATGAATCCGCCGGGCACCTTTCCGCCGGCAGCAAACTTCTCGCGGTAGTCCACGGTGAGCGGGAAGAAACTGGTTCCTTCGCGCACCGAGTCGGACAACGTGGCGGTAGAGAGCACCATAGTGTCGCCCAATCGAACCACGGTAGATCCGTTGGCTTGCTTGGCAAGGCGGCCCGTCTCAATCGAGAGCGTGCGCCCCGGTGCAAATTTGATGGTCTGGATGGTTGCGTCTGGCATGTATTCAATCTTCGGTCAATCAACAACTGGTGATTCGCACACCCACATCAGATGGCTGTGCGAGACAATACGCTGGAGGGGATGAACAACAGCGGGGCACCTCCAACGAAAAGCGGCACCCTGCCAAACAGGATGCCGCTCGTTTCGCTTACTTGCGAAGCCCCAGGTCTTGGATGAGCGCACGGTAGCGCTCAATATCGCGACTTTTCAGGTAGTTGAGCAGTCGTCTGCGCTTACCCACGAGCTTAAGCAGCCCATGACGCGTGGCGTGGTCTTTTTTGTGCTCCTTGAGGTGATCGGTGAGCCGGCTAATCCGCTCGGTGAAAATGGCTATTTGCACCTCGGCAGTACCCGTGTCATTAGGGCTACTTCCGTATTCCTCAACGAGTTCTTGCTTGCGTTCCTTCGTTATCATAGGGGGGTTGGTTGGTTCCTCTTTAGATTATACCATGCTAAAGAAGATACTGAACGCAGCCTGCGGTCAATGTACATGCAGATCGGTACGTCAGCATTTATGCGCAACCGTCATTGGCGATCAACGACGATGCATTTGCGCCTTCCATAACACGTATGCAATGGGCTCGATCTTCTGAAAGTTGCGCCTGTAATGCCTCCACAGAATCAAATTTCTGCTCGTCTCGCAGTCTTTGCACAAACTCTACACACAACGATTTGTCATACAACGAACCGTCATAATTAAGTAGGTGGACTTCGATGGTCGGGGTGGTGCCACCGAAGGTAGGGCGCACCCCAATGTTGCACATTCCTACATGCGCGGTCTCGAGTGGCGGGCCATACACACGGGTTGCATACACCCCCTTTTGAGGCAGACAGGAACGGCTATCGTTCAGTGCGATGTTGGCCGTCGGAAACCCAATCGTGCGCCCACGCTGCTCTCCGCGTACGACGGTGCCACTCAGCGAATACGGACGCCCAAGCAACCGTGCGGCCTGTTTCACGGCGCCCTCTTCAGCCAGAAGTGTGCGGATGCGCGTGGATGAAATGACCTCGTTGTCGTCGGATTGCGGAGGAATTTGCTCCACGGCGAACCCGCGTTGGGCTCCCATTTCGCGCAGTAGCGTTACATTGCCGGTGCGGTTGCGCCCAAATCGATGGTCATAGCCCACCGCAATAGCCTGCAGTCCGATCGTTTCCCACAGGATCTCTTGCACATAGGCACGCGGATCGTACTGTGCCAGGTCGTGGGTAAAGGGCAGCACGACCATGCGGCCCACGCCAAACGATTCAAGTGCACGGGCCCGCTCATCAACGGTGGTAAGCAGCGGCACTTCCTGATTGCGCACCACCTCGCGCGGGTGGGGGTCGAACGTAAGCACCGTGGGAATGCCATCCATCGCCTGCGCACGTTCTATCAGGAACGACAGAATTGCTTGATGGCCACGGTGTACGCCATCAAACGTGCCCACGGTAAGCACCGTAGATGGATCGCGCTCGATCTGATCCCAGCCAATCTCACGTTTCATGGTGTAGCGTCGGAGGAGGGCGATGGACACGTATTAAGTAGATCAGAAACCGCCCAGGCGTTTGCCACATCGTACGAGCCAATGTGGGTGCGGCGGAGTGAGGTAAGGTAAGCGCCCGAATCTAATGCATTGCCCAGGTCATGCGCAAGCGAACGGATGTAGGTGCCTTTTGAGCACGTCACCTTAAACGTCACATCGGGCCCGGCCCGGTCGACGATGTCAAACGATGACACGGTTACCTGCCGGGGCGGACGAACGGCAGTTTCCCCGCGCCGCGCTTTCTTGTAGAGCCGTTCCCCACGTACCTTTACCGCTGAGTACATCGGTGGGCGCTGCACAATCGTACCCATGAATTCCTCAGTCGCGGCTTCCAGATCTTCATCGCTGATATGCGCCCACGGAAACGTTTCGTCTGGGGGTTGCTCGCGGTCGTACGTAGGCGTGGTGGCGCCCAGGCGCATCGTTCCCTCGTAGGTCTTACCGAGGTGCATAAACGCGTCTTGCAGCTTCGTGGCTGCCCCCGTTAAGACGATGAGCAATCCGGTTGCAAGAGGATCAAGCGTGCCTGCATGACCGGTCTTGCATCCGTTAAAATGCCGCCGGATTTGGTGTACAATGTCATGCGAGGTTGGCCCTTCGGGTTTATCCACCAGAAGAGCCGCTTTCGACACATCCGGGCACGTGCCTGCCTGCACCACTACCTCGGGGGGAATGTGGCGCTGAGAAGCTGCTGTGACCATGTAACCAGCTATTCATTGGTATTCTATTGGGGGAGGCGAAGAGGCAAGCGACGATGCTACGCTTCGGTCTCTGAATCGGAGGACAGGCGGCGTTCGCGCTCAGCGCGAATCCGGTCGAAGAGCGTTTCCATTCGCTTAGCCCGTTGCAGCGACTCGTCGAGAAAAAACCGCAACTCCGGTACTGTACGCAGTTGGTGGCGAATGCGATTTGCAAGCGTGGAGCGTACAGCGTCTGTAAGCCCTTCAAGCTGTTTGAAGGTTGCTTTTCGCTCGGCCTCGGTATCGCCCATTACGCTGGCGTACACATAGGCAACCGACAAGTCTTTCGTGATGCGCGCATCAGTGATGGTAACCATGGGCGTGAGGCGTTCGGCGTAGTCTTCCTGAAGAATCTTCGCCACCTCACGCTGAATGAGTTTGGCCACGCGTTCAGTTCGAATACTCATAGGGGTACATACAAACAAGACGAGAAAGAAGAACAGGGCAGATACGCGGCACAGGCAGGTGCCCTTTCAAAAGAGCTCCTGCCTGCATACCGTTTCTTTGCAAATCACTCGATCGAGCGCACTAGACCTCAAGGGTACGACGCTCTTCGACAATAACGTAGGTTTCGAACTCATCGCCGACTTTTACATCGTCGAAGTTTTCGATAGACATACCGCACTCAAAGCCTTTCTTGACTTCTTTGACGTCGTCTTGGAAGCGTTTGAGCGATCCGATTTCACCTTCGTACACGACGACTCCTTCCCGAAGCACACGCACGCGGTGATCGCGGCTGATCGTGCCATCGGTCACGTAGGTACCGGCAACCGTTCCGACGCCAGGCACCTTGAAGATTTCTCGGACCTCGGCGCGTCCTTTCACGTCTTCGCGCTTCTCCGGGCTAAGCATACCTTCGAGCGCATCGTGCACATCTTCAATCGCATCATAGATGATGGAGTAGGTGCGGATGTCTACGTCCTCGCGCTTGGCTGTGTCGCGGGCACCAGACGTTGGGCGCACCTGGAATCCGATAATGACGGCTTCAGAGGCCCGTGCAAGCATCACATCGCTTTCATTGATGGCCCCCACACCGCTGTGGATGATACGTACAGCCACCTCGTCGGTCTTGAGCTTGAGCAGGGCATCGGCCAGGGCTTCGACCGAGCCTCCCACATCGGCTTTCACGATGAGATTCAGCTCGCTGAACTCGCCGGTAGACAGGCGACGGCCAATCTCGTCAAGTGAAAGCTGACTCTTACGGCGCAGCTCTTGCTCGCGGTGGATCCGCTGACGGTTCTGGGCAATGTCGCGGGCTTCGCTCTCGTCTTCAAGCACGACAAACTGGTCGCCCACTTCAGGAGAGCCATTACAGCCCAGCACAAGGGCGGGCTGCGAAGGCCCGACCTCTTCAATGCGGTTATCCCGCTCATCAAACATAGCACGTACGCGTCCGCTGTACATGCCTGCTACAAAAGGGTCGCCTACTTCGAGCGTTCCGTTTTGCACAAGCACCGTAATCACGTTTCCGCGGCCTTTTTCAAGGCGGCTCTCAATTATAACGCCATCGGCTTCGCGGTCGGGGTTGGCTTTCAGCTCCAGCAGTTCGGACTGCAACAGCACTTTTTCGAGCAGGTCGTCAATGCCTTGGCCGGTTTCAGCCGACACTTCAGAGGACTGCACGTCTCCGCCGTACTCCTCAACGAGCACATTGTGCTCGGCAAGTTCGGCTTTTACGCGCTGCGCATCGGCTTCAGGCTTGTCCATCTTGTTGATGGCCACCACAATCGGCACGTTGGCCGCTTGCGAGTGGTTAATAGCCTCAATGGTCTGCGGCATCACTGCATCATCGGCTGCTACCACCAGAATGACGATATCGGTGGCTTTTGCGCCACGAGCACGCATCGCCGTAAAGGCTTCGTGACCGGGCGTATCCAGGAATGTGATCGTCCCTTCTTGGTCCGATATGTTCACTTGGTGCGCACCAATGTGCTGCGTGATGCCTCCCTCCTCACCTGCAACCACATTGGCACTACGGATGTAATCGAGCAGCGACGTTTTTCCGTGATCAACGTGGCCCATCACGGTTACAACCGGAGCGCGAGGCTCCATGTCTTCCGGATCATCGTCGGGCACCTCAAGGGCATCGGTGCTGAATTCGTCAATGAACTCAACCTCCATGCCGTACTCAGCCGCGATGAACTCAATGGTATCGCGGTCAAGACGCTGGTTGATCGAAACCATCATTCCGGCGTCAAAGAGCGAAGCAATAACCTCTTTGACAGGCTCACCCATCAAGTTGGCAAGCTCGCCGGTTGACACATACTCGGTGACGCGCAGCACACTTTCTTCTTCCGCTTTGCGCTCACGTTCGCGCTTGCGTTCTTCTTCGTGACGCTTGCGACGACGGCGACGACGACGCTGGCGGGCACGGCTTGCGCCTTGCTCCAACTCTTGCAGCGTTTCCTGAATCGTCTTTTCGACGTCTTCTTCCTTCGGCTTGCCGCGACGACGTCGCTTCTTTTTCTTTTTGCGCTGCTTGCGCTGTTTCTGTTTTTTCTGTTGCTCCTTCTTTTTCTGCTTCTCTCTCTTCTTTTGCTCTTTCTTCTCTTTTTTCTTACGCTTGCGCTTGCGCTTGCGGCGACGCATTTTGCCCAGGTCTACCTTACCAACAACCTGAGTGCCTGTAAGCCGATAACGGTTCGCTTTTAGCGTCCCATCTTCTGCCTTCTCAGCATCGTCAGCATCTTCCTGATCACCGGCTTCCTGGC
>CAZZCI010000030.1:10813-15081 GCA_964653015.1 uncultured Rhodothermales bacterium | reverse complement strand
GGCAGGAACTGATTTGCTTTCTAACACTTGTAAACCGCAGTGTCGTTCGAAAGTGTTACAGCTACAGGAAGCCATACTTTTCTGATCGGTATCGAGACATGAGAGCGCCGACGAAGTCCGATGCATTATGGCATAGTTGCAGTGTGCAATACCTTTGCCAAAGCTAATAACTTGCAACAAGCCGCCCGAGAGATGAAGAGCTACTGCCGTGCAACATGGGTAATGTGCGAATAGATGGCCCATAGGGCCTCCAGAGAGAGATAGCTCGGATGGCTGGAATCGCACGGTCAGCGGTACGTGATCATAGAAATATGATATACACAACAGGATCATACAATTTTACCCCACGATGGGTACTTTATATCCTGCTCGCATTGCCTGCTATGCGGCTGCATGTGCTTGCTCACGCGCTCACACGCTTGCATGTGCAGCACCGTAGTTGTACGTTCTTTGTGGAATACCCATTGCCTTACACATAGGCACAAATGCCGCCGCACGGGGGCTCACGTGTGGCACGCTCTTCTACCTACTTGCTGGTTTTCTGCCCTAAACCTCCCGTTACGACATGGCTTCCGTTGCTGAACAAGTCCAACAACTAAAACGCGAAATGGCCGATCAGCGCCGCAAACGGGCCGAATCGCTGCAGCAGATTCGCAGTGATGTGCATGCCGTGGAAGGCACGGTGGCCGATATGTTGAGCCAGTTCAGCGAAGCGCGCAATCAGGACGCACGTGCCAGCCGCGAGGCGCGGCAAGAGCACATGAACAAGGTGCGTGCCGATGCGCAATCCATTACCGGCAGCGTTGCCGACTTGCTTGAGCAGTTCCGTAACGAACGTGCCGCGGCTACACAAGCAGAATCCGATGCACGGACGGACTTTGTGGACCAGGTGTGTACGCGGGTTCAGACGCTGTTGAGCGAGGCCAACAAGGCACGCAGCGAAACGCGCGAACAAGACAAGGCACAACGTCAGGCGGTCATGCGTCAAATTGCGGATGAGGTTGCGCAGTTGCTCCAAGACAACCGATCTGCTCGCGGCCAGCTTGTCGACGATGTTCGCGCCGACACGCAGCGCATCTTGGAGGAAGCCCGTGCTGAGCAGTCGGAGCGCCGCGCTGTGATGCAGGCCCTACACGAGGCATGGACCCGCGCAGAAGATACTCCGGGAGCGCCTGCAACACCGCCAGCACAGCCCGCTTCCGAACCTGCTGCAACACCGGCCGCCGCTGCTGCTCCTTCTTCTACCGCTGCATCCGATGCTGCGTCCAGCGAGGAAGCAACCACGCCCAACGAGGCCTCCTCCGAAGCGGTGTCGTTAAACGATGACTACACAGCCGCTCCCCCCACATCCGACGAAGCAGACAACGAAGCCGTTGCCACCGATGCTACGGAGACCACTTCAGAAGATACGGAGGACGCGCAGGAGGCAGACGAGGCGCAGGCTGCGTCAGGAACTGAGCCGGACCCAGAGCCTGACGACTTCTCCGTGCTGCAAGGGGTGGGTCCGAAGATCGCCGACAGGTTGCACGAGGCTGGATTCATCACGTTTGCTGACCTGGCCGATGCAACCCCCAGCGAAATCCGCGACCGGATTGATGAATTACCTCCGTTTGTAAACGCCATGGCGTGGATTGAACAGGCTGCTGAGCATACCCAGTAAGGGAAAAGTTTCACATCTGAGCCCCGCCTGCTCATGAATGATGCTTCGTGACACTCGCAACATGCCTGACTCATCATGTTTTTGATCGACGATATTCTGCTTGCGCCCGTGCGGGGCGTGCATTTTATCGCCTCCTCCATTCACGATGCTGTGCGCGAGGAGATCGAAAGCGAGCGCCAGGCGCTGCGTAACGAGCTCAACGATCTGTACATGGCGGTTGAGACGGACGAAATCTCTGAAGATGCGTTCGATGCCCGGGAAGAAGAAGTGCTCGACCGTCTCGACGAACTCGACGAGCTGCAAGAGCGCGTCCAGTAGGTGGAGCGCGGTCGGAATGCGCGCTATCGCGATCCCCTTCGCATCCTCCTGATTATGCCCGATGTACCGCCATTTGTTGCCGATGTGCCTCCGCTGCTGTTCGTTGCGGGCAAAGGAGGGGTGGGCAAAACCACATGCGCTGCCGCTACGGCCCTGTGGCATGCACGTCGGCAGCAGCACGCCTCAGGCCGACCGGTGCTGCTCATCTCAACCGACCCGGCCCACTCCATCGACGATCGGCTGAACGAGGTGGCATGCCCAGATACCTTGCATACCGAGGCCTTCGACGCACAGGCGGCCGTAGAGTCGTTTCGAGAAGCGCACCACGACACGCTGCACGAGATTGTAGCGCGCGGCACGTTCTTCGACGATGCCGATATTCAGGAGCTACTCGATCTGGCATTGCCGGGTATCGACGAGGCCATGGCAGTGCTTCGGCTGGAGGAACTGCTCTCGGACGATACATATGCACGGGTCATCGTAGATACAGCGCCCACAGGCCATACGCTGCGCCTCTTTGAGATGCCCGAGCGCTTTGTCACATGGGTCGACTTTCTGGACGTGCTCCTCGAAAAGCATCGCTACATGCGGGCGCGTTTCAGCGGTCGTACCGATCCCGATGCGCTCGACACGTTCGTGAGTAGCCTCTGGACGCGCGCCGAGCGCGTGATGCAAACCCTCCGTACCGCTGATCAGGCCGGTGTGCTTGTCGTAACGCAGGCCGAGCCTGCCATCGCAAAAGAAACCGATCGCCTTATTTCCCACTTGCACGATGCCTCGGTCGCTGTGCCCGCTGTCGTCATAAATCAGTGGCAGGGGGATGCAGAGGCCGAAGCTCTCCCGGCAATGTGCCCCAGCGACATGTGCTGGACGCTTCCTGCGTTTTCGCAGTCTGAACTGCAGGAGCACCTGCCCACCCTGTGGACCCGCGCAGCGCGATACGATTCGGTGTCGCCGGGTGGCGGCAGCGCGAACGAATCGCGCAGTGCGCTCTCCGAAGAGCAGTCTGCCCCGCACACACGTGGCATACCTCGTGTGGCCCATGCGGCGCCGTGGCCGCGCCATGAACTGCTCCTTGTTGCGGGCAAGGGAGGCGTGGGCAAAACAACAATCGCCTGTGCAACGGCCCTGCGGCTGGCAGGAGAAAAAAACCCATCCCATACAGATGAGCAGCGCGTACTGCTGCTTTCGACAGATCCAGCGCACTCGCTGGCCGACATCCTCAATACCGAGGTGCACGATACCCCTGCAGGCGTAGCGCCCGGACTCGACGCCGCCTGTGTGGATGCCGAGGCGCGCTTTGAGCGGCTGCGCGGTGCGTATGTCGATGAGGTGCAGCAGTTTTTCCAGCAGACAGGCGGTCGCTTCGATATGCCCCATGACCGGCAGGTAGCGGAGCATTTGCTCGACCTGGCCCCGCCCGGAATCGACGAAATCATGGGCATTACCGCCACGCTCGATCAGTTGGAGGACGACCGCTACACGCATGTCGTGCTGGATATGGCACCGACGGGGCACTTCTTCCGCTTTATTGAGATGCCCGAAGTGTTCAACGCCTGGATTCGGTCGCTCTTTCGCCTATTGCGTACGTACCGTCGCATGATTCATGCGCCACGTCTGAACGACCGGTTGGTGCGTCTGTCGAAGCAGGTGAAAACGCTGCGCCGCATGCTGCAGGGCACGCACGACACCCGCACCGGCTGCGTGTACGGCGTTACCATGCAGGATCGGATGGTGCATGCAGAGACGGAGCGCTTGGTGAACCATTGCACCCGCGCAGGGTTGAGCATACCGACACTATTTGTCAACCGTGCGGTGCGTCTGGCATCCAACCAGCTCGAGGGGCCCGCGTCGGTACACACGATAGACCGCATCCGCACCGACTTTCCGGATCAGCATGTGGTGCGCGTTGAGCGTGGCACGCCGCCTGTTGGCATCGACACGTTGCGGGCGTTGGGCCGTGCGCTCTACGCATCGCCCTGATACGTGCTGTGTGCCTCGTCTTTCACTACTTCACTGGCTCGGCCTCTGGCAACTATGCCCGACCATCCCCCGCCCCCGCAGTACGTCTCGGACGTAACCCTTGCAGAAACGCTTGACCGTGTGCTCGACACAGGTGCAGTGTTGCGAGGCGATGTGGTCATCACCGTAGCCGATGTCGACTTGCTGTACCTGGATCTCCGGCTGCTACTGAGCGCTGTAGACACCGCTCGTGGATACGGCGCCCTCGCTTCCTCCGATCCATCCGATCGTGCTACCCATGAGTAACGCCGTGAGTAACGCCGTGAGT
>CAZZCI010000030.1:9068-10713 GCA_964653015.1 uncultured Rhodothermales bacterium | reverse complement strand
ACGCCGTGAGTGACGCCGCGCCCGATCCTGCTTCCCGCGCCCGTGCGGCGCTGGATCCAGTCAAGCCGCATCGCACCGCCTCCGCCCAGAACGTGTCAGCTGTGCCCCTGTCAGACGGACAGCGCCGCGTAGAAGTAGCGGAAGACAATCCAGGAAAGGGGTTGGCGCACCTGGTGCTGACGCTCGTAAAGCTGCTTCATGATCTGCTGGAGAAGCAGGCTGTGGGGCGCATGGAGCGCGGCACATTAACGGATGAAGAGGTCGAGCGCGTGGGCCGTACGCTTATGAAACAGGCCGAGGAGCTGGAGCGGCTTTGTGAGGTGTTTGGGTTGGAGCTTGACGATTTGCATCTTGACCTGGGTACCATTCAGCACCCTGAATCTACTCCGGCACCGTAAATCGGGCACGTAGGAGCCGTACCGGAACTGCGTTTAGATGCTGGATTGAACACCGAGGCGCACACACATTTTTACCCATCACGGATCAAATTTTCCTTCTGTATGAGCCGTTCAATGCAGAACATGCGCGGACCGCGCAGCGCTACCTTGGCCGATATTCTGGAGCGTGTGCTCGAAACCGGCATCGTCATTGCCGGGGATATCAAGGTGAACCTGAACGACGTGGAACTGCTCACGGTGCAGATCCGACTGGTCATCTGCTCAGTCGACAAAGCCGACGAGATGGGGATGGACTGGTGGAAGTCTGCCGACTTCTTGCAGGCCCAATCGGCCTCAGGCACCGAGAATAACGATGCAGCGGGCAAGGCTTCTGCCATCCAACAGCAGCAGTTTGATGCCCTGAACGCGCGCCTTGATCGTCTGGAAAAGACTATGCGCCTGCTTGCCGACGACACCGCAGAGCCCAATCCGCCCTCAGACGCTGACGCCCCCGACGCGTCATCTCCCGACGTTTCCTCATGATGCATGGTCGCTTTCCCCTGCGTTGCATGTGTACCGCTTCAACACATCTCAAACGGCAACGTTACGGAATACATTTTCTTTCTTGGGTGCGGCATTGTATACTTACCAGTAGTACTGCAGGAACGCAGTACACCATGCTTCACGGTGCACACCCGTCGCATAGCACATGGAACGGTTCTTGGGCTCTACGTAGCGTGAAGATGCTTCTGCAATTCCACACCGTTAGTACGGTAGCTGCTTTGGCGTGCAGTGTGCAAACGCGCTACTTGCACGAACAGCTTGTGGAAGGCGCAGAGAGGCATAAAGCCATTTTCCGTTTTTTGCATAACCACTCAACGAGGTACTTAGTATGGCAGAAGTTCAAAAGACAAGTGATGCCAGCGGGCTGGCAGAAGTCGTTGATCGCATCCTGGACAAAGGAATTGTGATCGACGCGTTCGTCCGTGTTTCGCTGGTTGGCATTGAATTGGTATCGGTAGAGGCGCGTATTGTTGTGGCCTCGGTCGAAACATACCTGAAGTATGCTGAAGGCATTGGGCTTACGGCTACAGCAGCTGCGCCTTCCTCATAAGGCGAAGACGTGCCACAAAAAGCCAGCCGGGCGTGCACACCCAAGCTCCATCTCGAAGCTTGCAGCTCTTAGGCCCAACAGCCACAAGCGTGCACGTCTCCTGCTTTCATGGTTGGCCGTCAATCGATGCACCAAGCAGGAAACCCGGATGCAC
>CAZZCI010000030.1:6504-8968 GCA_964653015.1 uncultured Rhodothermales bacterium | reverse complement strand
GATGCACCAAGCAGGAAACCCGGATGCACACGATGCCTTGCGCTGTGTGCGGCTGGCTTTCCTGCTTTTTGGTTATGCCTCCTGGGAGTGGCATCGTCTCTTGTGCATTTGCCGCCTGAACGCGCTGCGCGTTGATTCGCTGCGCAGTGTTCGCTCACGCACGTTCTGCCCCGTTTTCCCCGTGTTTGTATGGAGCCGTCTTCCTCTTCCCCGTCAGTTGCTAATAGTTCGCGTCGTCGCGACGGCATCTTCGTTCCCAAGCCCAGCGATTCGTTCGTCGTCACGCCCGCTGTAGAGCGCGTTACGCAGCGTGCCATGACGTACTTAGACGCAGGCTACCCCATTCATCTAACAGGCGTATCGGGGACAGGAAAGACGAGTTTGGCCTTCCATATCGCAGCGCGACTGGAGCGTCCGGCTGTCTTACTCCACGGAGATAGCGAGTTCTCGCGCTCTGACCTGGTGGGCGGCGAGGTGGGCTATCGCAAGTCGAAGGTGGTGGATAACTTCATCCGTTCGGTGCTCAAAACTAGCGAGCAGGTGCACAAGGTATGGGAAGACAAGCGCCTGGCGCAGGCCTGCCGCGAAGGCTACACCCTCATCTACGACGAGTTTAACCGCTCGCGCCCCGAGGCGAACAACGTGCTGTTGAGCATCTTGGAAGAGCGCATTCTGAATCTGCCCACGCGGGGCGGGCAGAGCGAGGGGTACGTGCGTGTGGACCCGAACTTCCGGGCAATCTTCACGTCGAACACCAAAGAATATGCGGGTACGCACGGCACACAGAGTGCGTTGCTCGACCGCATGATAACCATCAAGTTGGAGTATCCAGACCGAAATACCGAAGTGCAGATCACGCAGACGCGCTCGGGTATCGACGAGGCGCTCGCCGAGCGTATTGTGGATCTGGTGCGCCGCGTGCGCAACCGCCTTGAGGCCTACCATGGGCCGTCGGTGCGCGGTTCGGTGGTGCTGGCACGCGTGTTTGCCGACCGGACGGAAGACATCACGCCTACGTCTGCATTCTTCCGCGACGTGTGCCTGGATGTGTTGCGCCCCGCCCGCGCTGCTGGCGATTCCGACCGCGAATCCCAAACGCGGCAGGTCATCGTCGACTCTATTGACGAGATGCTTGCATAACCACGCTCTTTCCTTGCGCTTTCTTCTGTGCTACTATGAGTGATTCGCCTAATCCTCCCGACCAAGACCCGCGGCGCACGTCGTCGAAGCACGCCCCCCCGCGAGTGAACCGCCCCCGTCCGCCATCGACGCGTCCGCCTACGAGTATGCGGTCGCTGGCCTCGCAAGAGCCACACACGCTGTATGTGCGCATGGCCAACCTGCAGATGGCACGCACGCGGCAGCAGCGTATCCGCTCGGCACTGCAGGCGCAAGTCAACGACTGCACGCAGCGCATTCGCGAGATCGACGAGAAAGTGGACGCCATTAAAGCCGAAATCCAGAAGACAGAGGCGTCCCGCAGCTCGAATCTTGACGACGACGCCTCGGCAGAGGATGGCGGCTTTGAGTACGAGTACTAATTCGTTTTTCGGTAGTGGTCAGACGTTACGTGATACGATGCATGACGGGATGGGCACGTGTAGCCGCTATCGTCATGCTGACCGGCGGATGAGGTCTTCAGTAATCACTAACCTTCTATCCACTACCCGTTTTTCTATTCTCCCTTTTGGCCCTTCTCGTTCTTCCATGAGCCATTCCGCCAAGAAATATCTGTACGCCATCGCCCCCGCCGATGCGTTTGATGCCGACACAATGTCGCTCACAGGGATCGACGGTGCTCCGCTCTATGCTGTGCCGCGCGATGGGCTGGCCGTGGTGGTAAGCGACCTCGACCGGACGAAACTTCGTCCGCGGCGCCGGCACCTTAAGGCGCACCACACCGCTGTAAACACGCTCGTACGCAGCGACATCGACATCTTGCCCATGTCGTTCGGCGTATTGGCGGAGAGCACCGACGAACTGCGCACGTTTCTGGCATCAAACCAGGGCACGTTGCGTAGTCAGATGGAAGCGCTGCGCGACTGCGTCGAGATCGGTTTTCGCGTGGCGTGGAAGGTCGACAACCTCTTTCAGTACTTTGTGGATCATCACGAGGGCCTGCGTGAAGCCCGCGACCGCTACTTCCAAGATGGCGAGCGCGAGCCTACCCGCCAAGAGAAAGTGGAGCTCGGCGAGTTCTTTCGCGAGGTACTTGAGGCCAAACGCGCTGACTATCAGGATCGGGTGCGTAACCACCTGCAGCCGCCTGCCGAGCAGATTCATGCCGACGACTGCCGCGAAGATACGGATGTGATGCGGCTGGCGTGCCTCGTAAAGCGTGACCGCGTCGACGCCTTCGACGAAGCGGTACATGCTGCGGCCCAAGAGTTTGACGAGCATTTCTTGTTTAAATACACGGACCCCACCGCGCCGTATACCTTCGTCGACGTGACACTGTAGACGT
>CAZZCI010000030.1:0-6404 GCA_964653015.1 uncultured Rhodothermales bacterium | reverse complement strand
CGTAGCACTGTAGACGTAGCACTGTAGACGTAGCACTGTAGACGTAGCACTGTAGACGTAGCACTGTAGCTTACGTGCCTTCCTCGACTTCGCCTCCACCGCATTCCACCCGTGCGTATGCCCACCCATGTATCCTCCTTGTCGGTTGATGCAGACGAAGCGCTCTACTTTTTCTGTTTGGTGCAGACCCCGCCGTGGCCGCTCGACCATGAGGGCATGAGCGGACACAGCGTGCGCTTGCTTGCCCTTGATGATACCCTCACCGCGTTGGTCGACGTGGTGAAGCAGGATGCATGGACGGGTCCAGAAGCAGAAGCCAACATGCAGTCTCTGGAGTGGGTAGGCACGCGGGCAACGCTGCACGAAGAGGTGGTGGAAGCGGCTATGGAGCGTGGGCCGGTCTACCCGGCACGGTTCGGTACGTTATACTCGTCGGAAGTACGGCTTCGCGAGACGGTGCGCCGGCATCGTAGTACCATCAATGCGTTTATGGAGGAGGTAGATGGGGCCGACGAGTGGGCGCTCAAGGTGTTTGTGGATCGCGATCAGGCTGCGGCAGCTGTTGCAGCGCCTGCCAGCGATGAGGATGCCCCCGCCTCGGGGACTGCTTACCTGAAGCAGAAGCAGCGTGAGCAGCAGGCGCGCACTACCGTAGATAGCTGGTTACACGAGGTATCCGACGCGATGCATACGAAGCTGCGCGAGGCTCCCGTGCGCAACGTGGAGGTGCTCGACCCGAGCCGTGCAGTGCTCGCTGCCCCCGACGAAGCACTGGCGTTCAACTGGGCGCTCCTGGTCGACCGGGCGCAGCGCGATGTACTGCGTACGCAAGTGCAGCAGTTTGAGGCCGAGTATGGCAAGCGCGGACTCTCCTTCCGTCTCACCGGACCCTGGCCGCCGTATACGTTCCGCCCGCTCATGCCGGCGGATGAATAGGGGCATACACGCGCCATCTGTGATCTACGCCACGTCCGATTCGGTGTAGAGGTGTAGCGGATCAGAGTTTGAGGCAAGACGTGGCGGCAGCATATCTACCCATTGCATCCACCCAGCTTTTAGAGCGCGATCGAGATTCCGTGCGTAGCGCCTGGCATCGGGCTCGACGGGGCCGCGGATGCTCACTGTGGTGCTATGTGCCTGGTGACGGTAGCTGTGCGACAGGTGGTAGCCCGCAGCATGAGCATCGGCGTGCATGTGCGCAAGCCCGTGCTGTCGTGCATTTTTGTCGCGGTTTGAGCTGAAGTGCACCGACACAACCCAGCCGCTGTCATGATCGTGCACGAGGGCCTCTAACCACTGCCGATGGTCGGTGCTCGACGTGTGTGGGCCCGACTTAGGTTCGGGGCGGTAGCTATTCGGGTCCAGGTAGCCGATGCGTCCTTGAGCGGGCTGTGTCTGCCTCCACTGGCGCAGTTGGGCTCGGAGTTCGCTGGTGCAATCGGGATACGGCGTCGACGTGGCCGTGAGTTGAGAGAAGGGCGAGTGGTCGGAAGTGCCAATGGTGGATGCGTACGTGCCAAGCGCTTCGAGGGCAGGCACGGTAGGACCGTAGTGGGCACTACCTGACCCAACATCTTCAACCCAGGCCCGCACGGTGCGTGACCGGTGGAGCGCCAGCAGCGCAACGAGCAAGACTCCGTTGGGGCCACGGGTGCGGTCGTGACGCAGGCAACGCCGTAAAAGTGCGAGGTACGATTCGGGGGGATCTGGAGAGGGCGTGGCCGCTACGGCGTTTAACTGCGCAATGGTGAATAGCGGACTGTCGGAAGCATACTTTTCGGCGCGGCGCCACACCGTAAGCGGGGGCATCGCAAATGCACTGGCCAAGTCAACAGGCCCTGAGGTGGCCTCGAACATGAGGCGAGCAGCCTCCACCAGTGTTAGGTTCTCAAGCAGGGTGCCCGTATTCTGGAAAGGCATGCGCGCCAGCTACCATGTGGGGCAGGAGAGTTGTGTATGCGGTACTACTTGGTGCGCTGATATGCCTCGTACAAGGCGTCGTACTTGCTGGATACGTCATTTGCGCGCTGTTCAATCCGGTCGAGCAGGTCATTCGCCATGCGTCCGTCGTCGGGATATGAAGGTAGGTCGTCATCCTCTTTTTGGTAACACCAAAGCTCCAGTCGGATTTCGTCGACCTCGCGGCGTAACTGGTTCAGTAGGGCAGTAAGCTCCTCCATTTCGGCGTGTGGTGCGCTCTGTGGGACACCGTTGGTGTTAGCTGTACCGTTGGTGTGAGCGGGTGCATCCGTCGCAGAGGTACCTTCAGCAGCTTCAGGGGCAGAAGCACGTAGGCGCTGTCGCAGCGTTTCGAGCGCCCGGGCCATCGTGTTGATGACCGCGATGCGCTCTTCAGCCTGGGCCTTGTATTCTGACTTGAGCGTGCGGATACGGCTCTGCAAGTCGGCAATGGTGCGCGCGGCTTCTTCGGCACCGTCTACGTCGAGGCGGCGCAGTTTGCGCGCGGCGCGGTGCCGCTGTCGCAGCAGGCGCTTCATCGTCCGAATTTGCCGGAGGGCCGCGTCGGGATGCGACGTCCCCAACTCACGGCACAGCACCTCAAGCACGGTGCGCGGACGGTTGCCGCCCAGCGTATTTTCAGGCGGCGGGGTGCTCCGTGATGCCGATGGCCGAGTGCGAGGCGGTGCAGATGTAGATGATTCCATAGCAGTGAGCAATTCGGTCAAGGGGAACAGCGGCAGGGCACGCGGCACATGTGCAGAACGGTTTATGTGCAGAACGGTTTAAGTTACTTAGGACGTGAACCGAAACCGGATGACTACCCAGTTATCCGACCAGTCGTCCCGCAACATGCGTACATCAACCAACGTCGGCTTCATTTTGTACGTAAAAGTATATGTGAACGATTCATCCAGAACGCCCTTCATCATGCCCTTCTTGAAACGTCCTCGGAAGATGCGGTTGTTGCTACAGGGAGCTACCTGTGTAAAGAAGTTTCTCCCTTGCGCTTCCTCAGAGCGTACGCCAGCGTGACGTGCCTCATATTCGTTGTAGAAGAGCACCGCGCCATCGTCGTCGACCTTCACAATGCCAAAGTCAGCCTTGTCGAGCTGTTCGTTGGAGCACGCATGAAGCTTGTTAGCTAAGTCAGGGTCATCGAACGAAAGCGACACATCTGAGGGTGCTGAGGTCTCAGGGGTAGATGCCACTTCGGTAGGCGCCTCGGTAGGTGTACCCGAGTCAGCTGCTTCGTTAGAGGAGTCTTCTTCGGGGGTGGGAGTGTCCTCGTCGAGGGAATTCTCCTCTTCAACAAAGTCTTTCGAGCGCAGGAAGGAGTAGAGGTCGGGGTCTTTATTCATGACTTTGCATCCAGTTAAGAAGGTAAGGAAACGATGTGGCGGTTACGTCAGGGACTATGGCGTTTCCATCAAGATCCAGTTTGATGATCCCTTCGGATGACGGTGCATGTGTACGTTGAACACGGTTGGGGCATAGCCTGGTGCAATGAAGGTATACGGAAAGCAGACCTGCATGGCATCGCATTCGGTTCCTTTCTCGAAGCGCCCGCGGAACAGATCGTTGTTGGTGCTGAGCGCCAGGTCGGTAAAGAAGTTCTTTCCAACCAGTTCATTGGGGTCGGCATCTTGCAAGCGAGGCAGTTCGCAGACGGCCTTGTTGAGGTATCGCACCGTGCCGTCGTCATCGAGCTGAATGATGCCTACGCTGTGGTCATCCCAGTGGCTTGGCTCGGTGGTATGCAGAGCGTTGAGTTGGTCGGTGTCGAAGACCGGTGCAGTGGCGCTTAGCTCAAAGCGGCTTGTTTCGCCGGGATTCGTTAAGCCAGAAGGAGGAGCGGATTGAGAATCAGGGGCTGGCTCTTCGTTTCCCGAATTGTCGCCCGAACTCGTGGCGTTTGAAGACATATTTGCACGGCTTCCCGGCCCGGGCACAGGTCCAGCGTCAGGCTCGTCGTCTGAAGCAGCCGGTAGGGGGCGCATTTGTTCGAGCTTCGCGATGGCCTCTTCCTGCTCTTGCGTGCGCGTTTGCAAGTGCTCAACCGCTGCGGCGAGCATCTCAGCTTTCTCTTCCAGCCTATGAAGAGTCGCAAGCGTTTCCTCTTCGTTAGACGCGGTGGTTTTCTCATCGCGACGCGTCTCTACTTGCTTAGATTTGGATGGAAGCACTTGCTGAGTGTCAGAAGGCGCTTCGGGAGCGGGTTCGTTCTCGGTAGGTGTCGAAGAGGCCTCAACCGTCTCATGGTCGCGTTCTTCGTACAGGTCGCTGAGTTGTGCGTTCATGGTCTCGACCATCGAGATGAGCGAGTCGGCATCCGATACGCCCAGTTCGCGCTGCAACTTGTCTTGGTCGGCGTACAGCGCCTCCAGCTGTTGGAATGTACTCTGCCCGTCGTTGCTGCCTTGCTCTTTGCTCAGCATGGCCTCTTGCGCATTGTACAGCTCGCTGAGCTGCTCTGACATGCTCTCAATCATATCGATAGCATCGTCAACACTGCTGATGCCTACACGGGCCAGCTTTTCGCTTGTGCTGGTGGCATCGGGGCCGAGCTTGTGCTGGAGCGTCTCGGTGTACTTCTGAAATGCGTTGAGCACATCCGGGATGGTGGTGAGTGTGCCGCTTTGCACCTTGCTGGAGGCAGGCTCGCTGTGCTCCAGCACGTGTGCGCCAGTATCGACCAGTTCGCGCAGGTGTTCGTTGAGAGGGTGCAGAATAGCCCTTTCTGCATGGTGACCGGCTACAGGGGCGGTGCGAAGCGTATCGTGGCCGAGAAGGCTACCCAAGCGAGCAAGGCCCCCTACATCAACCAATACATGTTGTTGAAACAGGGATTTAAGCGTATCAGATTGGGTTTGGGATTTAACTTTTTGCTGGTCGAGCTGCTCCACCATACGCTGCACAATGTGCATCATTTCCTGGGCCTCTTGTACGTTCGACACACCCAGGATCTCGCCAATTTCGGGGTCGAGGCCACTGCTGCCAGTCGCAAAGGCATTGGGCGCTTGGGCGGCCTTCGTCAGGGAACGCAAGCGCGAAACAGAGGTGCGAAGCTGCGCTGTGGCTGGTCCAGTTGGTAGGGGAGGCGCGTCGGACGGCAGGTCGGGAAGATGAGGCGCGGTGGCTTTATAAAGCGTAGTGGTGAGATTCGCAAGCTCTCCAGCCTGCTCAGCTATGGCGTCGAAGCCAGCAATAGAGGTCATGCCCAGGGTGTTTTTGGCTTCGTGCACCACCGTTTGAGCAGGTTCGACGATGTCCTTCCACATGCTACTCATCTGGTCGGCGTAGTCGCGGAGTTGGTCTGCCTGCTCATCCAACGGAATGTCGGACAGCGATGCTCGGGCTTCGGTGTTGTTGTCCTCGTTGAGGTGGTCGTAGAACATGCGGTTGGCATGTGCAATGGCATCGCAAAGCATCTCGACCGGCACGTCAGACCGCGTTTCAGGTGCATCTGAATCGGACACGGAAGGGCTGGGCGACGTGCTGGCACCGGCGCTGCTCGACGCTTCGTGACGTTCCGGAGGGCGCTCTGAAAAAAGGTGTTCTGAAGAAGGCTCTGCAGCGGGGCGGTCGCCGTTCAGGTCGAGCGGAGAGGCTGCATCGTTAGTGTTGCCGGTGATGGGCTGCGCCGATGCATCCAGCCGGCCACGCAACGCTTCGCATGTGTCAGTGAGCCGGTCGATTTCTTGCAGGGCCTCGTCGGCGCTGGCAAAGCCGGCCGCTACCAGGCGTTCTTTCTCTTCGTAGAGGGCGTCGACCTGCTGTTGCAAGCTTTCCACTTGGCGCATCGTCGCCTCGAAGCTGTCGGCGTCGACCAGGTCAATGAGCGCTTCCAGCTGTTTGCGGGTGTCTTCAACTTCGGGCACATCGTCGACATCGATCCGCTCCACGAGCTGTTCATTGCTCGTGCGCAGCGTGCGAAGATGGTCGCGCATGCGGTGGAGTACCGCCTCGGTCTCTTCAAGCGGAGAGAGCGTGCCGGCGAGAAGAACGTGATCGTCGGCTTCCCCGTGCACATGTCGTTGCACCGAAAGGACACGGCTAACGAGCTGCGAGGGATCTTCGGTGTCAAGTAAGCTACAAAGCGCGTCCCACACCTCAGTGGGAGAGCGGTCTTCGGGAAAGGAGCCGGAGGGCGAAGCAGGCGAATGAGAGAGGTCTGGCATTATGAGCAGCGATGCAAAGCGTGGGAGTACGAGCGGGCTTTGTTGCAGCCGGTGTTCGAGGGGGGCGGCACTCCAAAATCTTCGAGAGTGGACGCTTGAGCCCTCCGGAGAACAATAACCTCAAGAAACGTACCTTGAGAGCGGTCCTTGTTGATACGATACCTGTGTAGGCGCAAGAAGCTGTTGCTTAGACCAGGTGCTGTCGGCACAAACTCTGTTCGTGAGGCGACCGGGCCGGTGTAGTGGATATTTTAAGCGAGTCCC